>CAYYBR010000052.1:0-20555 GCA_964470035.1 uncultured Saprospiraceae bacterium | reverse complement strand
ATAGAAGACAATGTTCATATAGGAAATAACGCTTTCATAAAAGGAGAAGGTGGTCTAAAGATTGGGGAGAATACCCATATCTCTAGAAACCTGGTCTTATATACGATTAATCATGATTATCATGGACTTAGATTGCCCTATGACGAGAAGCAACTCAAGCGTCCAGTAGTCATAGGCAGAAATGTTTGGATTGGGATGAATGTTGTTATTCTTCCTGGGACAACTATAGGTGAGGGTGCTATCATAGGAGCAGGATCAACAGTTTATGGTGACATAGAGCCACTATCAATAGTAGGTGCTGCTAAGCCAACAACTATAAAATATAGAGATAAGGTACACTATGACAGTCTTGATCAAAAAAGATCATATGGCGGACGTAATGGAGAAGAAATGACTTAAGCTTACATAAAGCAGTCATCTGCCTTATGCCAAATGCGATTATGGAAAAACAGCTACTTAAAAATAAAATATTCAAAAGACTTAACAAGTATGTTGAGGAAACTAGATTTAAAGGTGACCTGGTTCATGATATAACACTATCTGACTTTTATAATATTATAGATGATAAAACTTTTGAGCCTGTATTTGTATTATCAACAGGTAGAACAGGGACTTCTTTTCTGACTTTGTTATTGAATAAATCAAAAGAAGTGAGTGTTTTTCATTCTCCAGAGAAATTACTATTTAACAGCAAGTCTGAATTAAGTTATCAAAGTAAAATAGTCTATGGACATTATAGTAGAAATGGTATCAATGTCGAAGGCAATGAACTGATAGGGCAAATATACCTATCCAATAGACTTGAGCTTCTATACAATTGTTATAGATTCGGCAAAACTTTTATTGAGACGAATAATAGAATTAGTTTTTTTGCTCCAGCCTTGTTTCATTTATTTCCTAAGGCGAAGTTTATATTCGTACATCGACACCCAGGTGACTTTGTGAGATCGGGCATCCGTCGTAGTTGGTATACTTTAACTGATCCACAGAGTGAGTCGCGAATATATCCGTCTGATAGTGATGTCTGTTTTGAAAAGTGGGGAGACTTTAGTCAGTTAGAAAGAATTAGTTGGTTATGGAATTCTACAAACAAGTTTATCTTAGAATTTTTAGGAAAACTACCGCGATCGCAAGTTTTTACTTTTAACTTTTCGTCATTGAATCCCTCTACAATGAGGGAACTTTTGACTTTTATTAAAATCAGTGATTTGTCTCCTGATATAATAGAAAAACAAATAGAAATACCAAGAAACGTTCAACGTAAGAATATCTATCCAGAATATCCAAATTGG
Source organism: uncultured Saprospiraceae bacterium (assembly GCA_964470035.1). Classification (GTDB taxonomy): domain Bacteria; phylum Bacteroidota; class Bacteroidia; order Chitinophagales; family Saprospiraceae; genus JAJRXG01. Next base: position 19,263 of record CAYYBR010000052.1, on the reverse strand, counting down.
GATCGTAAGGATAAAGAACTTCTTGGCGCTATTTGTGGTGAATTATGTGATGAACTAGGACATAAATTATAGGTTTTGAAAAGCGCTTTACAATTTTATACAGGTCATCATTTCATAAATGAAAAGAAATATTGCCTAAGAATTATAGAGGACTACTTAGGAGTCCCTATAGAATTCAACATAAGCCATGTTCATCAAGATCGCTATGTGTTCGTTTGTGATGACAAGTTTAAAATTACCTTCAAAGATGCTTTTTTTTCAAAACTAGAAGAGAGTGCAGGCTATATTGATGAAAAGAATATCCCCGATAACATAGGGCGCCTGAATACAGATTTGATACAAGCTAGTGATATCCCAATCTTATATGGCGATGAACTTCTTGAATTTTCCGATACCCAGATTAGTGTAGGCCTCGACATCATAGCATCGATGTTTTTCATGTTATCTAGATGGGAGGAGATAGCTAATACTTCTCGAGATCATTACGATAGATTTAGCGCAAAGGATTCTATTGCGTTTAAATTTAATTTTCTGTTGCGCCCTGTTGTCGATGAGTATTGTGAATTACTTCGAGTGCTTTTTAACCAGTTTGGTTGCCAACTTGAAAGTCCATCGGCGCCTAAGGCTAGGATAAGATACACTTGTGATGTAGATCATATAGTGGATCCAAGTACAAAAAACATTTATGGATTAACTAAATCACTAATTAAAACTGCGATAGGTAAGAATCCTAGTAGACCGATTAGCTCAACTCTCAAAAGATATGTAAGAGGGGAGAATTCATATGACTGTTTTGACTATATTTTTAAGTGCCTTCATCAGAATAACATTGAGGGAGCATTCTACTTTATTACAGATAGAAAGTCTCAATTGGATGGAACCTATGATTTTATGCAGCAAGATATCACAAGCTTATTGCAGAAAATTAGTCAGAATGAATTTGAAGTTGGTCTGCATCCTAGTTTTATGACCTATAAAGATGCTGATCAAACCAAACTCGAGTATGAGAATCTCAGGAGACATACAGAGCAAGTGTCTATTCATCAAGACCTTTGGGGGGGGCGTCAGCACTACTTGCGTTGGGATCCAGATATAACTAAGAGAAATTGGGAAAAAGCGGGGCTCAACTATGATTCAACGTTGGGTTATGCAGATCATGTAGGTTTTAGATCAGGTACCTGTCATGATCATCATATCTTTGATCCCATAGAAAGAAGATGCTTAGATTTGATTGAGCGGCCATTGATCCTTATGGATAGTACCTTAATCGCCGATCGATATATGGGTTATGGTTATTCAGAAAAGGCATATAAGACTATTGAGAATCTGAAAGATCAGTGTTCTATGTATGGAGGATACTTCAACTTTCTATGGCACAATTCCTTTTTCTTATTAGAAGAGGACAAAAGATTGTTTGAATTCTGTCTTACTTGACAAATGAGGGCTGTGTTAATCAAATACAATAAATAGTGGGTGTAATAGCTTCTCAATCTATTAAGAAATCTGTTATAATGCTTCTTGGAGTATTGATTGCTACCATAAGCACTTTATTTATTTACCCACTTAATTTAGAATTATATGGAGAACTCCAGTTTATTATTGCATCTGCTGCATTGTTACTTCCTATAGCCACTCTAGGAGTACATTCCTTAGTGGTTAGATTTTATCCTCTTTTTAAAGATGTTGGAGCTAAAAATCATGGTTACTTGGGGCTGCTTTTTTTATTTGTAGGAGTAGCGCTTGTTTTATTTACTATCATCTCATTTTGTATGCGCGATGGTTTATATCAGCTCGTTACTCTTTTAGGGTGGTCTCCTACTATATTTAGATCCAACCTACTTCCTATTTACGGTTTGTTGATTTGTAATGCTTATTTTCTTTTGGTTCAGAAGTACCTTACAAACTATCAAAGAGTAGTTGTTCCATCATTACTTAATGAGTTTTTAATTAAGTTGCAAGTACCAGCCATTGTCTTATTGTCAGTTTATACTTTAATCGATGAGGACAGGCTTAAGATGCTGTATGTGATAGTGATGTTTGTCGCATTGCTGATTCTTTTGATCTACATATATAAGCTAGGAGTTCTTTTATTAAGAGTGGATTGGTCTTTTATAACAAAAAGTCGGATATCCCAAATGTCTGAATATGCGATGTACGGAGTACTTGGAACGTTAAGTAGTGTCCTGGCATTTAGGATAGACACTATTATGGTAGCAGGTTACACTGACTTTAAGACAACCGGTATATATGTTATTGCATTATTTATAGCTAATATTCTAATTATACCCTCAAGATCTGTTCTGCCTCTTATTGGTGCGGAGATAGCTGATCTTCATAATGCGAGTAATATAGAAGCCATAGAAAGGCTATATAAAAAATCAAGTACCGTTCTGATGATTACAGGGATTGGTATTTTTCTTCTGGTCTGGACGAATTTAGAATCAATCTTGTCACTTACTCAGAGAAAGGACGAACTTATGATGGGGAGAACGGTGGTTCTTTATATTTCTATAGCGAGGATATTCGATATGATGATGGGGGCTAATGGGCTGATTATCTCCTATGGCAAGTACTATAAATGGAACTTTTTGTTTATCATAATTATGGGTGTTTTAACTGTGACTACTAACATCTATATGATTCCCAAGATAGGATTTGTAGGTGCCGCTATTGCGTCACTAATTTCTCTGAGTTTGTTTAATATTATAAAGTTTCTATTCGTCTACCACAAGTATAGAATTCAGCCTTTTGGACTTGGAACTATTTGGACGATTTTGATTTCATTACTTTGTTATGGGATTGTTTCGCTTCTTCCAGAGTTCAATATTGCTATCTTTGATATAATCATCCGGTCGGTTGTGATATTGGTGGTGTTTGGTTTACTTATTTATTATTTCAAGATTTCTGATGATATTAATCAGGTGGTCGATAAGTTAGTAATCAGGTTGAAGGAATTAACGTAGTATCTGCTATTCTATAGGAAATTTAATGGAATAGAAAGACTTACAATCAAGGAATTCCCTCTAGGCTTTCCTGGCCGTATGATCCATATGAATCCATGACCTTCTTACACTGGACCATAGATAAAGACGCCTAACTACCAGAGCACAGTCACCCCGTTGAGTAGATTTAGATACTCATAATCTGAGGTTTGGATTGGCAACAGATGGCGAGTATCGAGAAGCCCCCACGGTATGGTAGTCATAATATCTAGTGATGTGCTCTACAAACAGGGTGCTCGTGAAGACTGTGAGATGATGGACATCTTCAGCCCTGTGCGAGAAGATTATAAGTAGTATTATATATATGATCTGTGTATTGCGTATTTTTGGCATATGAGCGACGACGCTGGATCAAAGAAAAATAAAAAGCTGTCCAAGGATGTGTTAAACATTATCAGGACAACCATGAGAAATAATATCGACCTCACGCACATAGCAGACAACAAGGCTAATGTCCTCTTGAGTCTTAGTGCATTGATGATGACCTTCCTTCTCCCGTTTTTAGTACCCTATATAGATGTAGTAAAACACTATATGCTTTGGATACCTCTACTTATCCTAGTGATAACTTGTCTTATCACCATCTACATAACGACCCTGGTATTAAAACCTGGTAAGTTTTATGAGAATCTCAAGAATCTAGAAAAGGGACGAAGAATAAGCCCTTTCTTTTTTGGTAATTTTTATAAAATGTCTCCAGATGAATATAGGAACTACATCGATACCGAGATAGAAGAGGGTAGGTCAGTAAGAACCCATGTCACTGCTGATTTTTACTATGTCGGTGCAAGACTAGGCCGTAAGATGGAGCTGATGAGGGTAGCTTTTAACATCTTTATGATAGGATTTTTTACTGCCATCATCTTATCAGGGTTGCTCTTTATCATCAGACCAGATATGGTGTAAGTAGGTGTTTATTGCATTTACGAAAGTGGAGTATCTGAACTCAACACATCTATAGAGAGGTTGTCAGTTGTTCGAGGTAATTGCTTATCGAAGGATGAAATATAGCTCTTCTATGCCCTACATTTTCTAGAGTTATGAATTTGATTTTGTCAGTGTACTCCGCGTACAGGCGCTCTGAGTGAGCATAAGGTATAACCTCATCCTCGGTGCCATGAAATATAGCGACCCGACCATTATAGTCATCGAGGTGCTTTTTATTGTCCAGGGGGTACTTGAGTAAAAAGTCGGGGATGATGGGTAATATGCCATCTTTCATGGCTTCTAGACTTTCATATGGAGCGATAAGTATGAGAGATTCAGCGTCATGCTTACTGGCGAGATATGAGGCCAGGCCACTACCAAGAGAGTAGCCCGCCACCCAGACGGGCAGATTCGGATGTTGGGATTGGAGCCACTCGTATACTCGATCCATATCGCTTTCAAGTTGCTTGAGACTTTCTATCTCCCCATCACTTTTACCATATCCACGATAGTCGATCAACAAGACATCTTTGCCAAATCCATCAAACGATTGGGCTTGGCGTTGGCACCACCTTGTATTTCCCCTGTTACCGTGCAGATAAAGTATGGCTCCATCAGCATTAGCTGTCTGATGATACAAGCCATGAAGTTGCACGTCTTGAGCTACATCGATGTATACTTCCTTGCCCCATCGATATGATGTCCCTTCATCTAAGGGCGTCGGTCTGAAGATGATATCATCTTGTTTGACATACAGGATGATACAGCCCAACACGTAGATAATGACTAGTAACATACCGATTCTTCGAGCAACCTTGATCATGGTTCATTTGTAACGAGACAATGTGCGTACTATTACTATTAAGAGTTTTTCACTTCCGTAAATATCTCCCGAATTCGATATCATATATACGTAACTGATATGTGATACCTACTGCTTATCTTGTCTGTTATTATATAAGAAGTTTAAGCGAAATGTCATTACCAACATGGGCTACGGTCATAGGAGTTGTAATGCTACTCTTTGGAGGATGTGGGGTGCTACAGAATGTCCAAAAGATCAATATTCCTGGAGCTCTAAACGAGATGTCTCTTGAGTTTGAGGATATAGAGGACGAGATCAGCAAGGAGCTTGGTAGGGCAAACGAAGATCTAGCTAGTGAGGAGGATAATAACGATAGTCTTTCTACTGAAGTAATCCGCGATTATGAACCTTTGAGTAGTGAAGATAGCGCTGGTATAGCTATGTTCGAGGGAGTCTTCGGATCACTTGATAATATGTTGACATTTTCGGATTACTATAAGCGTTGGATTGTTAGACTAGGTATCATAGGCCTGATAGCTTCGGTGTTTTATGCTATCGCTGGTCTGTTGATTATCATGGGTAAGAAGTATGGTGCAAAGCTTTGTATAGCAGCCTTAGTTGCTAGCACTGCATCGGTGATTTTTCAGATTGTGATTATCACTTTTGACAAGGAGAGTGGCTTTGCCGCAAAAGCTGGTAATCTCACTAACTACCTTGTCATTTTTACCAATATCATCCTCTTTATTATCATCATGGCATCAGATAAATCCTACTTTAATCAAGTAGAAGATGAACTTATATGAGAAAACTAATCCTCTTTTTATTCCTCCTTTCGTTCTGTTCTTTGTCATCTCAGGAAACTGGAGACCTCACTGCCGAATTTCAGGTGTACCCCACAGGGTTTATACCTGGGATAGCATACGATCATCACATCGGTATCTCTTCTGCCTTATCCTTTAGACTTGGAGCAAACATATTTGATCATCGAGATCTCGGAGTTCAAGATGACGAAGATGGCAATGGTTTTGGGGGATCTGTCGGTTATAGAAAATACTTTTCGGAGTCAAGATCAAAGTGGCACTGGGGACTCCGTACTGATGTTTGGTTTAGTAATGTAGATTGGCAGAATATAGGGCCTCAGGGTGAGGTCATCATGGGAGAAACCTCTATCACTGTGATACAACCGACAGCATCATTCGGATATGCCTTTGTTAGTGAAGGAGGGTTTTATGTATCTCCGGCGATAAGTTATGGTGTAGAGTGGAATGTTAGAACAGAAGGGGAGCCAACAGGTGAAGGGTTGATCATCTTAATTGGAGTTCAAGCAGGGAAGAGATTTTAGATCAGCTCTTATGAAGCATATCATCTATCTTTTTATAGATGACTTGTAAACCTTGATTCAGATTCTCTCGATTGTCCACGAGTAGGTCCATGTTTTCTTTATGAGGTTCGATAAAAGTCAGATACGCAGGTTCGACATGTCCCATATATCTATATTCTGTTTCCTCTTCTGTATAGTTTCGTTCTTCTACGTCTCTTTTGAGACGACGCTTATAAGCTATCTCTAATGGCAGATCGACCATCACTTTATAGTCTAATAATGCTTGCACTTCTTCGTAGTGATAGATGAATAATCCTTCGACGATGATAATAGGGGCACTCTTGATGATTTCTTTCTCGGCACTTCCTTCGATCGTATAGTCGTATATCTGGATCTCTATGTCCTCACCTTCTATCAGTTGCAGTAGATCAGCACAAAAAAGTTCTTTTACAAAGGATTCTGGGCGATCAAAATTTTTTATTCCCTTTCCATCGAGACATTGCTCCTCACTTGACTTATAATAGTTATCCATAGTATGGACAGACACCTCTTCAGAACCATAGTGTTGCAGTATGTGGCGCACTAACGAAGTCTTTCCACTTCCGCTCCGACCAGTAACTCCGATAACATATGGTCGTTTCAAACTGTCTACTTGAGATTGATGAGAAATTTATTTTTTTTGCCATTTTCTATCATGATATGGCTACCATGTAGAAGGTCATCTCCTGTGATCATATGAGTAGGATCTGATATTTTCACCTTGTTCACAGATAACGCATTGTTCTGAACAGCTCGCTTAACATCCCCCTTCGATTTGCATATAGAAGTGTGATCTGCTAGCAAATCAGCTATGCTAACATGGTTGCTTACCAGAGCTTTCTCGATCTCGAAGCAAGGGATTTCTTGCCCTATAGTTTCTAAAGACATTTGCGAAAGCGACATGAGCATTTCTTGAGAAGCATTTTTATTAAATAGGATCTCGGATACGTCCTTCACTGCTTTAAAGTCTTTTTCTCCATGTATCCTTATCGTCAGTTCTTCTGCAAGGATCTTTTTTAGACTTCGAGGATCGGTAGACTGCTCAAGCTCTTCTATTTCTTCTCGATTTTTGAATGAGAAGTATCTGAAGAATTTCGGTAGATCAGCATCATCAGCATTGATCCAGAACTGATAAAACTTATATGGCGAAGTAAGCTTGGGGTCGAGCCATATATTTCCCTCCTCCGATTTTCCAAACTTCTTACCATCTGCTTTCGCTAGAAGCGGTGTGGTGATGGCATAAGCCTTACCTCCTTCTACATTTCTTCGGATGAATTCAGTCCCTGACGTAATATTTCCCCACTGATCAGAACCGCCCATCTGTACTCGACAATCATATCGGTTATATAGGCAGAGAAAATCATTAGCTTGTAGTAGTTGGTAACTGAATTCCGTAAAGCTTAGACCCGTCTCAAGCCTATTCTTGACACTGTCCTTGCTCATCATATAGTTGACGGTCAGGTTTTTTCCTACGTCCCTCAAGAAGTCAAGGATGTTCATCTCTTTATAGAAGTCGTAGTTATTGACCATGATAGCCTTATTAGGGCCATCGGTAAAGTTGAGGAACTTCGCTGCCTGCTCTTTTTGATGTAAGAGATTAGCATCAAGTTCTTCTGCTGACTTCAGTTGGCGCTCTTTATCCTTTCCGCTTGGGTCACCGATTCGGCCAGTAGCACCTCCTAGTAAAAAGATCGGTTGATGTCCACTCTGTTGCCAAAATGAAAGTATCATTAGCTGAACATAGTTACCTATGGTAAGCGAAGGAGCCGTAGGATCAAATCCGATATACCCCTGCCGCATACCGCCAGATAAATACTCTTTGATGCCTGGCGTACTATCGTGTAACATGCCTCGCCATTCTAGCTCTTCTATAAAATCCATATCGGTACTTGATGAAGCACAAAAGTAAGCAATCTCATCACCTCCAAGCATCCTGTCTCTTCTGTATCGCTTCGTACACACAATTCATTTATCTTTCCGAGCGCTAATGCAATTTGAGCGATATATAGCCAATAGAATAGGAGAGAGTACAGAAGGTACATTTTCTGGTCGCATCATGAAGATAGCCATCGTAGCGATAGCTTTGAGCATGATGGTGATGATAGTAACGACTACTATCATCACGGGATTTAAGAATCAAATCTCAGATAAGGTCTTTAATTTTTGGGGACATATCCATATAACAGATGGCTTATCAGGTGAGTCGTTCGAGCTGGTTCCACTCAACGCCGAACCTTCTCTTATAGATACCATCGAGCGTATCAAGTCCATAACCTATGCAAGACCTGGAGAGATAGAAGCCTACGGTTCTAAGGTGCCAGCTATCCGATCTCAGGCAGGAGTGGCACAAGTAGAGCCTTTTATCGTAGTGCCTAGTATAGTCGCAGATAAAACTCAATTCGAAGGCCTTTTGATGAAAGGTGTTGGGGTGGATTATGATGTCCCTCGCATGTCTGCGTATATCAAAGAAGGTAGTTTTATAGATCTGAGTGCTGCTACACCATCACGCGATATGGTTGTTTCTCGACGCACAGCGGATCGTATGGGATATGTTGTAGGCCAAAAGGTCAATGTTAATTTTATGCTGGATGAAGAGCCCATCAAAAGACAATTCAATATATCAGGCATATACAATACTGGTCTTGATGAATATGATCGGAGGTTTGCACTGGTAGACATGCGTATACTCCAGGAGATATTAGACTGGTCACCAACTGAAGTGTCAGGACTTGAAGTCTTTGTTGAAGATCCGAGAGATATAGAGCTGATCAATGACTTTATCTATTTCGAACTTCTTCCACCTGCTACCTATAGTGAAACAGTAAGAAGCAAGTTTGGTCAGATTTTTCACTGGTTAGAACTCACGCATATCAATGAGCGTGTCATCATCATCTTGATGACGTTAGTTGCGCTGATCAACATGGTTACGGCTTTGATCATTTTTGTTTTGGAGAGAGCGCGTATGATTGGCATATTAAAAGCAGTAGGAGCTACTAATTGGTCGGTCAGAAAGATCTTTATCATAAGTGCAGCCAGGATCATTATAAAAGGAGTAATCCTAGGCAACATCCTAGCTTTCGTTTTATGCCTGATACAGAAGTATACTGGCATCGTAAAACTCAATGAAGCAGACTATTACCTCAGTCAAGTGCCTATAGAGTTTAATCTTTGGTCCGTTGTGCTGATTAACGCTGTAACGATAGTGGTGGTGGTGTTATTTATGACTATACCAAGCCTTGTGGTATCTCAGATATCACCTATCAAAACAATCCAATTCAAGTAAGAGTGAAAGAGAGTTTACTTCTTCTTTTTCTTTAGCGGGCTGATCATCACATTCATCCGTCTTCCTTCGAGTTTAGGTAGGTTTTCTACCGCTCCATGCTCTTCTAACTCCTTGATAAACCTTAATAATAAAAGCTCTCCTCTATCCTTAAATACGATACTTCTACCTCGGAAGTGGACATATGCTTTAACCTTACAGTTTTCATCAAGAAATCTCTTCGCATGTCGAAGTTTGAAGTCAAAGTCATGATCATCTGTATTAGGACCAAACCTAATCTCTTTGATAACCGTTTTTACGGTCTTAGCCTTTAGCTCTTTGGCTTTCTTCTTTCTGTTGTAGAGAAACTTTTGGTAGTCTATAATCTTACAGACTGGTGGATCTGCCTTTGGACTGATTTCTACGAGATCTAATCCCATCTCATTAGCCCAAGAAAGGACTTCTTTTGTTTGATACACTTCGGGCTCTATCGTGCGACCTGCTGCCATACTTATAGCTTCCATCTCATCATTATCTCCTACTAATCTAATGTTGGGTACCCGGATAAATTGGTTAATCCTGAATTCTGGTTCTTTCTTAACCGGTTTAAATGAACGTCTTCTGCCTTTTCTCAAATGTTTTTGTTAATGTGAATTAAGTGGTCTTACGTATTACTATACAATAATAGTCAATTGTATGAAAGTTCTTCTAGCTTATAGGTATTGCTATAAGTAAAAGAGATTGATATACAAGAGGGGAATCGTCCTTGATAACAAATGAAGAATTGCTGATGTAGGACATCCTTACTCATTCATTGCCTCGCTTTCTTTCTCCTTTTTCACTTCCGTGATATTCAGTTCTTCTTGATCTTTACTATGACCAATCTTGAAATGGAGGCCTTGCTTATTACCTAGTGACAATATCTTCTCTGCCAGAGGATCTTCTATATATCTCTGGATCGCACGATGTAGCGGTCTTGCTCCATATGCTGGATCAAAGCCTTTGTCTGCTAAGAACTCCTTAGCTGCCTTACTCAACTTCACAGTGTAGCCCATAAGATCTAGACGCTTGTCCAGATTGTTAAGAGCAAGTTCTACGATCTGTAAGATGTGCTCTTTCTCTAGGCTGTTGAAGATGACCGTATCATCGATTCTATTCAAGAATTCTGGTGAGAATCTATTCTTTAGCTCCTTATCGATGATCGCCTTGGAGTGTTCTCCGGCAGAATCCTGACGTGCACTTGTAGAAAAGCCTACACCTTGACCGAAGTCCTTGAGTTTCTTGACACCGATGTTTGATGTCATGATGATCAATGTATTCTTGAAGTCTACTTTTCTTCCTAGACCATCTGTCAGCTGTCCATCGTCAAGTACTTGCAGAAGTATATTGTACACATCGTGGTGTGCCTTTTCTATCTCATCTAATAGGATCACAGAGTATGGTTTTCTTCTTACCTTTTCTGTAAGCTGGCCACCTTCTTCATATCCTACGTATCCTGGAGGAGCTCCTATCAATCTACTTATACTAAACTTCTCCATGTACTCACTCATGTCGATACGGACAAGTGCATCCTCCGTATCAAATAAGTATCTCGCCAAAGCTTTTGCTAATTCTGTCTTACCTACACCTGTTGGCCCTAAGAAGATAAAGGATCCAATAGGTTTTTTAGGATCTTTTAGTCCGACTCTATTTCTCTGTATGGCCTTAGTAACCTTGATGATAGCTTCGTCTTGACCTATGATCTCTTTTCTGAGATCATCAGCCATGCCTACGAGCTTGTTACTTTCAGTTTGAGCAACTCGCTTGACAGGTATTCCCGTCATCATAGCTACGATCTCCGCTATCTCTTCTTCACCTACAGGATATCTCTTCGTCTTGGACTCTTCATCCCATTCTTTCTTAGCTTGCTCAAGTTTTTTGAAAAGCTTGCTTTCATTATCTCTTAGATCTGCAGCTTTCTCGTATTGCTGATTTTTAACAGCTTGATTTTTCTTTTCGCGTATTTCTTCTATCTGCTTTTCTAGATCTTCTATGTACTTAGGTACGTGTATATTCTTGAGATGTGTGCGAGCTCCTACTTCATCTAGGATGTCTATGGCTTTATCAGGTAGATGTCTATCGCTTATATACCTATCGCTCATATGTACACATGCCTTGATAGCTTCATCTGCGTATACCACATTATGAAACTCCTCATACTTCGATTTTATATTGTTCAGTATGTGGATAGCTTCATCTGGTGAAGGTGGCTCGACGAGTACTTTCTGAAATCTTCTGTCCAGAGCACCATCCTTTTCGATGTACTGTCTGTACTCATCCAAGGTGGAAGCACCTATGCATTGAAGTTCTCCTCTGGCTAGTGCTGGTTTAAATATGTTAGATGCATCTAGAGAACCTGTAGATCCTCCAGCACCTATGATAGTATGGATTTCATCTATAAATAGAATCACATCAGTCGTCTTCTCTAGCTCATTCATGATCGCCTTCATGCGCTCCTCAAACTGGCCTCGGTATTTAGTACCTGCCACTAGAGCCGCCAGGTCCAACATGACTATGCGCTTATCATAAAGAGTTCGAGATACTTTCTTTTGGTGGATCCTAAGAGCTAGTCCTTCTACGATCGCCGTTTTACCAACTCCTGGCTCTCCGATCAAAACAGGATTGTTCTTTTTCCTTCTACTCAATATCTGAGATACTCTTTCTATTTCCGTCTCGCGGCCTATGATAGGATCTAACTTGCCTTCTTCGGCTAGCCTAGTCACATCTCTGCCGAAGTTGTCGAGGACTGGGGTGCGAGATTTCGTGCTTCCTCTTCGGGAAGATTTAGAGCTATAAGAGCTTTCTTCCTCTAAAGGTATGTCTGCGTCTGAGGCCGAGTCAGTGATATACTCAAAACCACCATCCTGTTCTTGCAACACATATTCTAATTCGGTCTTATAACCATCGTACTCTACATCAAAGTGATCAAGTATCTTACAAGCCAAGTTGTCTCTGTGCTTCAATATCGATAGCATCAAGTGCTCTGGGTTAATCTCGTCATTCTTGAAAAGCTTTGACTCCAGAAAAGTAACTTTAAGGACTTTCTCAGCGTGCTTGTTCAGGGGTATGTTACCCACATTGAGATTCGTGTTATCTGCTTTGTTGGTCTTCGTAGATTCTTCTACTCTATACTTCAGTTGATCCAAATCTATCTGGAGAGAGTTGAGTACCCTTACTGCTATATTGTCTTGCTCTTTAAGCATACCAAGCAGAAGGTGCTCTGTCCCTATGTAATCATGACCAAGTCTGACTGCTTCGTCTCGACTAAGTGAGATTATTTTCTTGACCTTAGGTGAAAATTTTCTGTTCATTTTCTTTCGTTCTGCATCCTAAACTTGAGAACTTCTTTCTTCCCAACTTCTCGAATGATGTTTCAATTCAAACCCTTCTCTCGCCTCCTTAGCAAGTATACTAAATAAAAGACGCAGAAGGGGCTTAAGTTGTGCGCCAAAACTGACACTTTCACTTTTCTTAACAAAAACGTGCCAAGCGCATTTATCTGTTCATTTGTCAGGTATTCGTTTACACATGGAGGGATGTGTCAGCTTATAGGATTTTAGTTTGCAACTTTTGTCATGCTAATACATTACACATTAAAGATAATCATAATGTGTAATAAACGGAAATTCAACATCCATTTAACAAGAAGGCCTCATTTTGATAGAAGCCCTCTTCGTTTCCTTTAGATACTCCGTAGAGACACTTTCTCGTTAGTTTTTGATTGACATCGCCTATATTTGCAGCCTTTCGACTTAAAAAGTTTAACACTCCTTTATCAGAGGAATGTAAGGATAAGACTACTCAACTATGAAAATCAGTTTAGAAAAAAAGGATAAGTACTCTGTTTTGAAGCTAGAAGAGGAAAATCTCAACTCAGTGATAGCCCCTGATGTAAAGAGCGAATTCGTGTTTCTTCGTAACGAAGGTGTACAGCATTTGATCTTCGATATGGCTGATGTGAAGTATGTCGACTCTTCTGGTTTGAGCGCTATTCTTACGGCTAATCGACTTTGGAATGGATACGGCGCATTTGTTTTGACTAATGTTACTCATCCAGCTGTGACAAAGCTCATCGAGATTTCGAGGTTGCAGACGATACTTACCATCATCCCAACTCTACAAGAGAGTATTGACTATGTGATGATGGAGGAGCTCCAACGAGAGCTTACTAAAGATGATGAAGAGTAAGGAGATCTATTGCCAGCCGTAAGCAGCTCTTATCTTGTTATAGATCGCCGTGTTCTCATAAATACCACCGAAAGTTTCTGCCATAGGCCCAAAGGCAAATACTGGGATTAATGTCCCTGTATGATAGTTTGAGGTAAATTCAGCGCTGATGTTACCTAATTCAGAATCTGGCTGTATAGCAAGACCGCCAGTCTCATGATCAGCAGTGATCACCACTAAGGTTTCACCATCAGCTTCCGCCCAGTCGAGGACTTTACCTACTACCTCATTAAATTCTTCCCACTCGCTCAATACCCAGTCTATATCGTTGGCATGTCCACCCCAGTCTATCTGTGATCCCTCGATCATCAAAAAGAAGCCCTTATCCCCATGTTTTGATAAGTGATCCAAAGCGATATCAGTCGCAAGAGGTAGATAATCGCGCCCTTCACTTCTTCTCAGCGGCTCCTCGCTTGAAGTCAGATAAGCAAAGTTTTTTGTCGGATCTACTTTGAGATCTCTCAGCTCATTTTCAAAGTAAGAACTTACTACATAGTCCTTATTCTTAAGTTCCACTAGTAGATCTCTATCATCTTTTGTTCTTGAGTCAAAGTGCTTCCTACCTCCTCCTATAAATAAGTCTATCTCTGTTTCTAAAAAATCTTCCGCGATCTCCTCCATGTTCTTTCGATACTTGTTATGGGCTATGAAAGAAGCTGGGGTTGCATGTGTGATAGATGAGGTGGCTAGGAGGCCAGTAGATAGATCTAACTCTTCTGCCTCTTCAAGTATGGTTTTTATCGGTAAGGTGTCGTTATCCACAGCTATGGCGCCATTATATGTTTTTTGCCCACATGCAAATGCAGTCGCTCCAGCTGCCGAATCTGTGATGAGTGCATTTGAAGCATATGGTTTATGTAAGCCGATATTTTTCACTCTCTCGAAGTGAGAAGTATTTGCGAAAGCGAAAGTACCAGCGCTCAGTTGAGTCAATCCCATACCATCGCCTATGAGCAATATGATATTCTTTGCCTCTTGCTTGTCGTCCGAAGAAAGTAACGCCTTAGACACGTCCTTCTGACTAGCACAACTTGCTAGCATAATTATGAGACATAGTATGATGATAGATTTAACAGACATGATCATTATTTAGAATGCTAATCTAACCTTATCTAATCGACATATGGAAGATGGCATGTTATGTAATTGTGTATTGCTTGCCGGGTAGCGATCTGATTACACCGTTGAACTCTAGATTGAGGAGTAGTGATGCCAACTCACTCAAAGGTATTTTGGCCTTTTGATGTAGCCAGTCGACCCCTGCTTCTTCCTTGCCGCGAATTAAATCTACGATAAGTTGCTCCTGTTCATTTAAGTCTATAAATAAGGACGCCTGTTTGTCAGCTTTTATATCTCCTGGAGTCCAATTCATAATGTAGGCTATGTCTTCGATGCTCTGATAAAGATGAGCTTGACTTTGTTTGATCAAACCATTGCATCCTTCAGAAGCAGCATCATTTATTCTACCAGGTATGGCGAATACATCTTTGTAGTATTGATTACCAAAATCCGCAGTGATGAGAGAGCCTCCTCTTTTTGCTGACTGAACTACGACAACCACATCTGCTAGCCCAGCTATCAGTCGATTACGTCTTGGGAAGTTTTCCCAGTCTGTTCTCATTTTGATTGGATACTCCGATAGGATAGCTCCGTTTTCTTGGATTTCTCGGTAGAGTACGCGATGGCCTGCTGGGTATATGATATCCATGCCAGTGCCCATCACAGCTATGTTGGGGATGTTCTTTTGGTTGGCAGTTTTATGGGCTATACTGTCTATGCCATATGCCATGCCACTTATGATCTGCACGTCGTATGGCAAAAGATCTTCTACAAGTTGTTCGCACATCTGGATACCATACTGGCTAGGCTTTCTTGTCCCGACGATTGCTACAGTCCGTGGATAATGCGCATCCCAATTACCTCTTGAAAAATAGAGCATAGGTGCATCAGGTATGTGCTTAAATCTAGTAGGGTAGTCCTCATCTAAAAAGGAAGTGATCTTAACCCTTTCTTTCTCGCAAAACTCTATATCAGGGAGAGCCAGTTCTTCAGGATTAGAAGTGAGGATCTCATTAACGACAGCATCATTGATACTTGAAATGCTTTGAAGCGCATCTTTGGTAGCATGCCAGACTCCTTCCATATCACCAAACTGCGCTACAAGCTGCCTCCCCATGATAGGTCCGAGACCTGGGATCTTTGACAAAGCAACCTCATATACAACCTTTGGTAAAGCCATAATTGAGAAGAAAGATATAAGAACAGGTTCACTTTCGTAAATGCTTTTAAGCCTGAGGGGTCTCTAAACTCTGCTTTTATATACATTGGTAGCGTGAAAGGTACTCTACATCTGCCCTCATCTATACTGATGATCCTCATCTGCCTTCTTTCTTTTAGTTCGGCAGCTCAAGTGAATATAAAGGTGGGGTATGGTCTTGCCTTCCCTCAGCTATCTAATGTGAATGAAATCTTAGCAGCATATCAGCCTGCAGGGTCCACCATATCTGAGCCATTTGGATCACTCAGCGTGGTCCATGGTATACAGTTAGGCTTGCGCTATCGACTCCTCAATACAGGTATAGAAATTGGATGGGAGACCATGGCTCAGGATAAGTCGGCATTGGCCTTTGTACCTAGTAGCGATAGCTTTATAGATCGCACATATCGCTTTTCGCTCAATAGTTACCACATCGGCATCGAACATTACTTCGATAAGTATGGTATAGGATCAGCTTTACATACGCAAAGATTAGGTATCCAGCGCTCTATAGGAAATAATGATCTCCCTCTTGTCAATGAAAGAAATTTAGCGCTCAGATTACAGTTTATCTGGCAAGTACAACAAAGTGATTTAGTTTCACTTTTGATAAAACCGTATTATCAGATTCCATTGGGATCCTTTGATTTATCACCATTTGTAGAAGATATAGAGGTTGAAGGTTTTAGAGAAGATTCCCTTAGTGTGTTTGGGATTTCACTCGTATTTTATAATGGACGACAATATCGTTAAGGTCTATGCTTGCGGTAATCCCTTTTGTTGATTAGATCTTCTGCTTGATTTTTTAGGAGTATAGTTGTGATCTGGTTTTAACTCATTCATGATGATATCCCAAAGTGTTTCGTAAGGTATTACCTCGATTTCAAAAGGTTGATTGATGAGATTTATTTCAGACTCGACTAGCCTATTGTGAAGTTTTAAAGTTGCCCTTTCTACACGTAGTCGATTGAAACTCCACTTTGGTATTTCTAATATCATTTTTATAAAACACATACTTCTAAAAGTCTCATCATTTCTGAGATATCGAGAAGTGTATTTTCCGAGGGATTCTATTCTGTCGATTGCCTTGTTGTATTGTTTTCTTGTGATAAAGAATAACATCTGAGCTATGAGTATAGGAATGTTCATAGCTTTCTTGTCTTTTGAAAAAGACGGTAGATCATTGATAAACCTTTGGATGCTAAATCTTCTTCTGCGCCCATCATACGTGGCATGCCCGGTCTCTAGAAGTAGGTTTACATAAGCTTCATATAAGTACCAATCTCTTTTATACAATGGCGCCATCAAACTGAACTTTTTATGATTTAATGTCCTAAATACAAGACTGATCGCTTCATTATATTTATCACTATGCAGTTTGAGTTTAGTAACAATACTCAAGAAAATGAAAGTGCCTACAGTATTTTGAGGGAGAAAATTGTTAGCTTCAGATACTACCTCTTCTCCTTTTTTAAAATCTCTTGTTTGAATAAAATACATGAGTTGAATCGAGTAACCATGATTTAACCCTGGAATATACTTAATATCTAATTTTGAAAAGTATTCTGTTTTAGTGCGTGCAACCTCATATACTTTATCCATCGATTTTTCGTGCGATGCTTTTAAATATTGAAGGTTAAATAAAGTGGCATGAAAAAATAAAGAAGGAATCTTGTTCTGATATTGTTGATACTTGTCCAATAGTTCTCCACAAAGCACTGCTGTTTCTTTATTGTGGGATACACTACTTTGTTCTCGGAGGGAAATATCTAGATAATCGATCTCTATGGCTCGCTCTATTCTATAGTATTCCAGATACTTATGAAATTCTTCTTTAGCTAACCTCCTTCTTTTTTTATTTTTAAAAAACTTCGCATTACTGAGGATGATTCTATTAGACTGGAAAACGACATCTAAGGCAAAGTACTTTTTCCCAACTTTTAAGGCTTTTTCTGCGGCAAAATTCGAAGCATACTTCAATAAACTAAAGTTGAATATTTCTGCAGCGAGTAACAATTTCTTAGCATAAAAAATCCCTCGACCTAGTTCAGATTTAGTAGGTGTTTCCGTGATATTGAAAATTGTTAACAGAGAGTCATCTAAGAAATGTGTCAGATCATTTTGCTTAGCATTGAAATCTATATCTTTGTAAGACGAAATTTCAATGTCATCAAGATTTTTCAATAATCTACTAGACGCTCCACTTGCTGGAGAGTCTTCTCCACTTTTTATTCCTAAATAGATCTGATAGATGGTTTCTCTTAACAAAACAGATTTTTAACATTTTGATTTAGAGTAAGATATAAAAGATTTTATCTTTTGAAGAGGGCTATTTCAAGACCTAACGCCTTATCTATTGTCGATAGCATTCTTTAGTTGACAGACTAAGTTTGAGTTACACTGCACCGCTATAACTTAAACTGTAAAATCATGAAGTCTGTTTTTGATGAATTAGACGGAATATAGTCTAATGTTCTACTGAAGGAGTTATTTGCCGTTATCGTAAATGATTGATAATCAATAATATATGGGACATTTAAGTGTTTGAATGGCGAAATTAGTGAGAATACTATTCGCCATATTGACCTATTGGACACCGCCGAACTGATATAAATTTGTATCAACGATTAAAGATATCGTCTCAATAAAACATAGGTACGTTAGAGGTAACTGTGGATTGGCCTTTTAAGGCCAATCTCGGTTCCTTTTATACTCAAGACGTATAGAAAGTGTAATTGTTGATTACAAATCTAGTAGATAGTTCCACTCTAGTAAGATGAATGTGTCAGCTTCGTGCTGAATACCTAAACATATTCAGTCTTGCAGACGGGTTAAAGAAAATTTAATAGAACGAGATTTTTGAAGAACTTCTGACTGGATAACTTTCTTGTCCGGGACAGAAGGTAGAGATAGCTTTATCTCTCCTTCTACTCTCGTTAGCTGATCCTTTTACTTACGCCATTTACCACTCGAGGATAAAAGTGATGTTCAAGTTGTAAGATTTCTCTTGCAATGTCTTCAGCGTCAGTACAGTGATCGATTATTCTTTGAGACTGAAAAATGATCTTTCCTTCGTCATATGCCTCATCAGCAAAGTGGATGGTTATGCCACTTGATTCCTCGTTTGCTGATTTTACAGCCTCATGGATGTGCATACCATACATACCTTTCCCACCATATTTGGGAAGTAAGGCAGGGTGTATATTGATGATTCTTTTCGGAAAAGCATCGATTATATAGGGCGGTACAAGCAGTAAGAATCCAGCCAAGACAATGAGATCGATATGATACTCTTGTAGTTCGGCAAGTAACATCTCTGTTTCGTTGAGAGAAGTTCGTGATATCAAGAAGTGAGGTATTCTTTCTTGCTTGGCATAGTTCAAGATG
>CAYYBR010000051.1:0-20565 GCA_964470035.1 uncultured Saprospiraceae bacterium | reverse complement strand
TTATAGAACTTACGGCCATCATCATCTACGCCATGAACAATCTTAGAACGATCTCCATGTACATAAACATGAAAGTTTTTATCGAGCTTCAAAACACTTTTAAAATACTTGGAATGCTGCTTAACGGCGAGATTAGATATCCCAAAACTATCAGGTAGAGGATTACCAGTGTTTCTAGAATAATCTGCTTTATGTTGTTCCCAAGCTTCAACTCTTTCGGGCTTTTCGCCAAGAACTTCCTTTTTCCAGTCGTGGTCATTATACTGTTGATTCTTCTTGAAAAACTCTCCAGCGTCGAATAAAACCCCATGCTTTTCAACATGATTCGTACTAGGCTCTTGGTAGATTTGTTCTTTTATAAAGGATTGAGCTAGATCAAGGTATTGCTCCGTCGGGGCAAAGCCCATCTCTTTAGGGCTTATGCACAAAAACTCATCTTTCCAATATTTGGCTTCTGTCTTACCTGCAGCACTGCTGAGATATATACTATAACCCTCATCTTCATCCATATCAAGTATGAGGCACGCTTTATCCAACTTTCCCAACAAAGCTCCTTTTATCAGATTCATGATCGAGGCTTCTGGTTCATGCTCTATCTGGATAACTTCAGCATTTACATCCATCTTAGCGATAACTAAACCGTCCACTAGTTCATCATCTATTAAGATATCCTTGAGATGTACACCCATAAGCTCACCTTTCTTGATAAGATGGTGACTAGAACATCTAGTCAACCGGTTGCTTAAAGAAGTCATCAATGAACTTAATGCACCATTATGATTGAAGAAATCATGAATAGTGTCTTTGATCGCGTTGCTTTTTTCACTTGCATTAAAAGAATACGGTACTCTATCACGAAGAAAATCGCTAGTCACATGAGACAGGATTGAGTCGGATATATTCTTATAATCCACACCAGAGACGGGTATCACCTCTAGCTCACCAAGTATCCGATTTATCCTTGCTATGCCGATGCTCTGTATGGTTGTCGAATCAAAAATCATCCTATCTAATTTTGGCCCACAAAGTACTCAGAAGCACCAGATCACTTTCGTAAATAATGTAATATTTATGAACATTAAGTATTGTGACTCAGAATTACATCTTAGCCAATCACTATCTTTGAGTGATACTATTCGAATAACAAATTCCGTGCTCATGAAATACTTGTTGGTTATAATCGTATTCTGCCTAGGCAACTCTCTTTCCTCTCAGATTTCAACTGGCTCTATCACGTACAATATGAAAATGGACGATACAGAGGGACAGATGGAGCAGATTACTGCGCTTTTTCAAGATATGAACATGCAGATTAGTTTTAATCCTGAAGTATCTGTTGTAGATATGACGATGCTTGGCATGATTCAGATGAAGACCATAACTCAAGGCAATAAGAGTACACAGTACATGGACATCATGGGACAAAAAATCAAAGTTGTCACTAATCAAGATGACCTGAAGGATGTATTAGGGGTAGAAAATCAGGAAGAATTCTCACAGAAGGTTAATGAATTATACAAGTTGACCCCTGTCCTAGGTGATACAAAAGAAGTCCTAGGTTACAACTGCACAAGGACCGATATAACTATGGATATCGAGCAGTTCATTCAAGATTCAGAAGAACTTGAGAATCTCCCAGCAGAGATGAAGGATATGAAAATCACTGCCTATGTCACGGAGGAAATACAAATGAGTTCATTGGATTTTATGATGGTAAAAAATCTAAAATTCAAAGGAGCTCCCTTGTTGATGACCGTAGATATGGGTATTATGACCTTTACAATTCGTGCAACTGATTTTAACAAAGATGTTGACCCTAGTATTTTCCAAGCCCCAGAAGGTGAGTATCAGGAGATGAGTCCCCAGGATCTAGAAGGACTAGGTCTTGGTGGTTTTGGATTCTAACGTAGTTTGCATGATACATACTTACAACTTAGAAATAAGATGGGAAGGATCTTCGAAAGAATCAACATCCTCCTACACATCTTATACGCGAAATCATTCTATAAAGTCTGAGAATAAGCCCCTTGTACTAGGAAGTTCTGATCCTCACTTTATGGGGGATAAGAGTCGATATAATCCAGAGGAGTTATTTCTTTCTTCTATTTCAAGTTGCCACATGCTCTGGTACTTGCACCTTTGTTCGGATAATCAAATCATAGTGACTAGCTACATTGATAATCCTGTGGGACATATGAAAACCGATGCTGATGGAGGAGGAAGCTTTATTAAGGTTGTATTAAACCCCACAATCACTATCACTGGAGAATACATGCTTGAGATAGCAAGAAATCTACATGATGATGCTCACCGATTATGTTTCATTGCTAATTCATGCAACTTTCCAATAAGCTGTGAACCTCAATTCATAAAACAAGGGTAGTCTATTACTCTGTCAGTCGATCGACTGATATTTTTTCAAGGTCTATAAGCGTAATTACAAATTTGAACCTGCCACTGTTCCTGAATTCTTCTTCATCAAAGTCTTCAGGGATCAGTTGAAGTGTTTTTCCGTCGATGTCTATCTTGATGAATTCTTCATCATAGATGTTCTCAAACATCATATACTCGGATGTCTGGTCGGCATAGAGCGAGCCAAAAGAGACATTGTTAACAGAAATTTGATCAAAATCGATAGGGCTTTGGTTCTCAAGACGTAATTCCACTCCGGTATCAGAGCAGCTCATGAAAGCCAAGCATAAAAATGCCAAGACTGAGGAGATCTTTATGTTCATTTTGCAGGATTAAGTCATACTGGAGCAAAAGCAACAGTATATTTCCAAATCTAGGTAGGATTATTCTTGCCCCCACGAGGGTTTACCCGAGAAATTGTTAGTTAGTTTACATCATGTCACATTATCCAGGTTATAAAGAGCTATTCGAGCTGAGTTCTGAAGAGGTCTATCTGAATTGCGCAAGGATGGGACCGTTTCTATCTTCTTCCATAAGGCTAGGCTGCCAAGAAGTTGTCCGAAGGTCTAATCCATCTTCTATTTCAAGCGATGAGTTCTTCTCCATAACTGACACTACTCGTGTGCTTTTTAGCAAACTGATCAATGGCAATGATCCTGAAAGAATAGTTATCGCCCCGTCATCATCCTATATCATCTCTACCGCTGCTCAAGCTTGTGAGATTCAAAAGGGAACAAATATTTTGATCACGGAGTCCCAGTTTCCTAGTAATTACTACCCATGGAAGAGAATAGCCGAAGAAAAGGGTGCAGATTTAATCATTGTTCGCAGAAAGCCCAATGAAGATTATACGCAGACCTTTCTTGATTGCATTAATCAAGACACCTCGGTTGTTGCCATAGAACCACTCAATTGGGGAGATGGCTTGCGGATAGATATCGATCTGATTGGTAAAAAGGCACGAAAGATGGGGGCCTTTTACTTGATAGATGGTACTCAGTACATCGGAGCTCATCCGTACGACCAAATGATGACACAACCTGATGTACTGGTCGTCAGTGCATATAAATGGCTGTTAGCGCCATACGGTATATCACTGGCTTACATAGGCGATAAACTCGATACCAAAAGTCCGATAGAAGAAAGTTGGTTGAACCGTCAAAATAGCCAGGACTTTCAAAATCTCTCGAACTACAATCATGACTACAGACCAAAGGCAAGAAGATTTGAGGTAGGAGAAAGTCCTGACTTCATCAGGATCCCAATACTCAACGATTCTCTCAACCAAATTATCAAGTGGGACCCAAAAAATATTCAAGCAAAACTCACCAGTTTGATCGAACGTCCAAACCGCGAATTGCAAGCATTAGGATTTAAGATAGATAGGGCAGAAAATCGATGTGCGCACTTATACGGCGTTGGTATTCCTGATCATCTTATAATGGAGAATGTGAAGGCTCATCTGAAGAAAAGAAAAATAGCAGTTTCCTATCGAGCTAGTGTAATAAGAGTATCACCTCACTTGTATAATGACGCTGACGATATGTCAGTATTGGTAAACGCACTTCAAGAACTGATTTGAAAGATGACAAATCAATTATGAAAAAACTTCATACTACAAAGCTCAAAACTATTGTATCTACTGGTGTTTTGACACAAAATGTACTTTAGATGACATTTTATACTTAACCTATCAATTAAGCTGGTTTTGAATATGTTAAATGAGTTTTGTGGCAGATATTACAATGAGCATAAATGTAAGAATAGATCCAAATAAGTACTAATTAGCATTCAGAAGGATCCAACAAAGTTTGAATTCCAAGACGAACTCATTGATCAGAAAGACAGAATCTTCTCTCTTGCATTACTTATCAACTGGCTAATTCTAAGATAGCTCCTTGTGTCTAGGACATCCAACTAAATGATCATTGACAAGACCACATGCTTGCATAAATGCATATACAATTGTGCTCCCGACAAACTTGAATCCATCCTTTTTTAGTTGCTTACTCATCGCATCACTTATGGGGCTAGTAGCGGGTACATCGTCCATAGTCTTGAACTTATTGATAATGGGTTCATCATCAACATATCGCCACAGGTAATCTTTGAAACTTACCCCTCCATCTAGTATATTCAGATATGCCTGAGCATTAGTCACAGATGCTCTTACTTTTAATTTATTACGGACGATACCAGGATCCTGAAGTAAGCTCTGAATCTTCTTCTCACTGAATTTTGCAACTTTCTCAGGTTTGAATCCTAGATAGGCTTTTCGATAGTTATCTCTTTTATTGAGGATTGTCCACCAACTTAAGCCCGCCTGAGCACCGTCCAATATGAGTTTTTCCCAGAGTGCGCGGTCATCGTACTCTGGCACACCCCATTCTTCATCATGATACTTGATGTACTTTTCATGACTAATACACCATGGGCATGTTCCTTTCTTTGGTTTCATCGATAAAATTTAATCAATCTTGTGTACTATCTGGAATAGGAGGAGGACCTTCAGGTAGAATAGGTGAGTATACCGCATCCCCTTTACGTTCTCTAAATTCTGCCTGTATTTGGTCAACCAACTCCGGACTTTCATATAGGTCTACCATAGTCATGGCTAGGGCTTTAGCCGCATATACAAGTCCTTTATGGCCTATAGACATACCTCCGCATGCGACAACTGCCCAAGAGTGCCATGGAGTATCTATCGGAGCTGTAGTTACTCCTAGTCGTATCTCAGGTACAATCCAAGAAACGTCCCCTACATCTGAAGAAGCAGCACCTTCTTGATTTTGAGTTTCTTCAAGAGGCGTTATTTTCCCGTCTATGCCGCTCAGCGTCTTGCCAGTTACCTTCTGTATGTTATGTGCAAAAGACAACTCTTCATCTGTATACGTGATATCCCCTAAAAGCTCCAAATTCTCTTGCAGAACCTCTCCTCCAGTACGATTCACTAGCACTTCGTGCAATCCAGATACCAGAGTAATGTCATATTCTACATCGGCAAGTATAGCCGCACCTTCTGCCATCTCTTCTATACGATTCCAGACTTTTGTCATCCCATCTCGGTTGATATCCCTAACTCTCACCCAGATTTTGGCATAATCTCCGACCACATTCACCACATCTCCTGCCTGTTGCATATGATAGTGAATTCGCACAGTTGGTTTTACATGCTCACGATATGCATTGATACCATGTGCATATAACTCCATCGCATCGGTAGCAGATCTACCATTCCATGGATCCCCAGAAGCATGTGCTGCCTGTCCTTTGAACTCCACTATGAAGTCCACTAAGGCTAACGAACTCTGGACATCAGCCTTAGTACTAGCGCTCGGGTGCCAATCAAGACATACATCAAGACCATCAAAAAGCCCTTCTCTAGCGAAGTAAAGCTTCCCAAAGTATTTCTCCTCGGCAGGTGTACCATAAAATTTGATAGTTCCTGATATATCACCTCTGTCCATCAGTTCTTTGATGGATACAGCTGCACCAAGACTTCCAGCTCCAAAGAGATTATGACCGCAACCATGTCCTGCATGCCCTTCGCGAATAGGGCTTTTACTCGGTACTGCTTGTTGTGATAAACCAGGCAGAGCATCAAACTCTCCAAGAATCCCGATAACAGGTTTCCCAGATCCATAAGTTGCTATAAATGCTGTGGGCATGCCTCCAACGCCTCGCTCTACTGAAAAGCCCTGTTGCTCTGCATAAGCTGCAAGAATCTCTGAGCTTTGGGATTCCTCAAAAGCTGTCTCAGCAAGTGACCATATTTCATCACTCATCTGAATCAGTTGATCTTTATGTCTTTCTACCGAAGCATCTATGAATGCCTTTGATGGATCGGCGATATCTTGGCTCATAACCGGTTGATAAGACAAACCGAATACAATGAAAAGTATAATGTATCTCATGTGATCTTCATATTAAGCTTTGCTCAATATAAAGATCAGTCTTATCAAAGCCGTCTAAGATGGCTAAAAATCCTTGCGTACACTGAGCATAAAGTTCCTGCCTTGTGTAGCAAAGCCTGCTATCTCCTGATAATTTGTGTCAAAAAGGTTTCTCAAAGAGAGTGATACATTCAGGTCAATACTTGAGAAACCATGACTTATAACCAGATCACTCAACCAGTAAGAGTCTAGTACAACGGCTTCGGTAGCGAAGGTTATATTATCAAAAAAGGCATCATCGCGCTCACCTGTATACCTCAAACTGAAGTCTATCAACCCTGACTTCCAGGGCTTTGTAGCAATACCTAGATCGAATTGATGATTAGGCCTTCTCAGTAAATTCTCGGTAGGTTCGTTTATCTGATCATCAAGCTCTCCAAAGAGATAAGTATAACTTGCCTTTAGGTCTATGCTACCTAGTTCAAACGCCGTAGAGAGATCTAGCCCCATATCATTCTGGTTGGGAACATTATCAAAAGCACTACCAGCGAATATGATCAGATCATCAACATCACGATCAAAGAGATTGATGCCTAGCTTAGACAATACGCCGAGATCATGTAACTCTAGTCCTAGATTGATAGTCCTTCCTTCTTGTGCTAACAAATCTGGGTTAGCTCCAAAAGACCCGAATAACTGAAAGAGGTTGGGAGCTCGATAGCTAGTAGCATAGCTCGCATAAACTTTGACTTGATCAGTGAACCAACTAGTGGCTCCAAGAGAAAAGTTGACATTGGTGCCAAACGTAGAGTGATCATTATATCTCAATCCACCATGCACATTCGTCGCTTTGTTAAAAGCATAGTCCACCTGGGCATAAGGACTCCATATCGTAATATCAGGATCAACCACTGTCGTCGTAGAATCAACAAGACTATGCTCTTGACTATGAAGGCCTAGGGTTATGGTAAGATTACTTCCGATTTTTTTATATCCATGGACATCTAAATCATCATATCGTCCTCGAAATTCAAAGGCCCCAAATGCTGTATTGAAAATCCTATCCGTGATAACCCTACCGATGTGTCCTATCACCTTACCACCTGCTATATCATAAGTCGAATTAAGTCCAAGGGAAGTCCAGTCAGTCTCATAAGTGTCTTCTGAATCAAAAAATGAACCTCCATCAAAGTCTCCTTCAAAAAAAGAGGTCTTCAGATAAGGGGATAGCTTTATGTTATTGGTTAGATTCCATGTCAAGCGCGCGTTTCCTGTCAATCTAGTCAAACCATCTTCATCAAAACCTACGCCTTGTTCATCTAGCGCTTCACTGATTCCTCCTGATGAAAAGATGCTCCCACTTACATTAGCAGAAAGGCTACTCACTATGGGAAACTTTAAGCTCCCACTCAACTCACGGGTATCATAAGAACCAAGTCCTCCTTTAAGCATACCGCTGACTTTTTCAGCAGCTTTAGGATTGGTGATAAGGTTTACAACACCAGCTATGGCATCTGTGCCATAAAGTCCAGATTGGCCTCCTTTGAGTATTTCTACTCTTTCTATATCAGCTAGGCTGATACTTCTGAGATCGAAAGAATTGCCAATTGCACTTGGGTCCGTCAGGGGTACACCATCTAGTAAAATCAATGTGAACTCACCGCTAGCGCCTTGGAGAAAAAGACTCTTATCTTTTCCAAAATTACTCCTTGCACCAACAACAGAAAGTCCAACACGACTATCCAAAAGACTTGAGATATCATCTATCCCATATCTTCTAATCTCTTCCGTCGATATGATATCGATGGGCTTGTGCACATCAAGAGTTGAGATCGGTTGTTTTGAATGAGTTATAACTAACTCCTGTTGTAAGGTATCTGTTAAGTCACCTTGATCTTGGGCAACTACGGCCATAGCGCTTATGCTCAAAAGCATAAACCACAAATAAATCTTCATAAGTATAAAAAAGTTACATGTTGCTATATCATATCGTCAACCCGCAATATCATATGAGACATTTCCCTCGAGGGAAATGATTATCGAATATTCATCAGGTAGGTCTTCTGACTTACTCGCGCAGTTCAAGCCTTCCCAAGCGTCAACTTAGTGGCTGAAGTGGAACTGAGCATAACAATGAGCTTACAGCAGCGGGGACTGTCCAGGAGTTACACCTGATTCCCTTTTAAGATCCTAACCTTTGTTAAGATCACCTGTGAATGAGGGCACAAAGTAGAACTTATCAGAGAACTATCTAATCTGGGCGAGTATATTATCCATGATCCGTGCCAGTTGAAGACTATGTTCCCAGCTGATAATAGGACTTTGCTTTTCTCCAATCTTAATCAGGTTGGTACATGCTCTGGCTTCATGACTATATCCATTGTGAGTCATAGGAAGATGAAAAGCTTTAGGATCCTGGTCATGTACAAAAAGCTCAAACTTCTCACACATCCAAAAATCTTCCATCACAATATGTCCTTTTGTCCCAGTAATCACGGCGTGATTCAATGTCCTTAGATTGATAGCACAGGTAAGTTGAGCAATACCTTGGTTTGGATAAGTAAGTTGTATGGCACATCGATCATCAACGCCCAGATCGCTAAGTATACCATCCGCTTTAACAGTCATAGGATCATCTCCAAAAATATCTTGAGCAAGGCTTATCGGATATATACCAACATCCCACAAAGCTCCAGCCGCGAGGGCTGGATTTAGAAGACGTTCTTTAGGATCGTCTGGATTCATCTTAAATCCAAAATTAGCCGTGACCTGAAAGACTTCCCCTATGACATCATCTTTGATGAGTTCTATCACTTTTTGATATGCTGGCAGATACCTCGACCAGATAGCTTCCATCAAAAACTTCCCAGAGGACTTCGCTGCCTCGACCATATCAAAAGTGGACTTAAAGGATGTCGACATGGGCTTTTCGCAGAGAACATGCTTTCCAGCTCGAAGCGATTTAATAGCCCATTCGGCGTGGGTGTTATGGGTTGTAGATATATACACTATGTCAACAGCCGGATCTGCGAGGAGGTCTTCGTAATTGTCATAAGACTTAACACCTTCAGGTATAGAGTCCGAAGAAGACCGAGATGCGATAGCAACGATAGGGAAACCAACATGCATCAGCCCTTCATAAAACTTCTTAGCGATCCTACCATATCCTATAAATCCCCAGTTCATAACTTCTGCTATTTGTTCTTCAATATCTCATGAAGTTCTGTGCTTTGAACTGCATATTGGAGTTTTCCATCTTCACCGTAGATGCCAGCTTCATAAAATAAGTTTTCTTGTGAGGTGATTTTTATCAGGCCAAAATTTTTCGATGAAACAACTTCTCCGACAACTCTATGACGATTGTGTTCTTGTGTGAAGCTCGTGTAAGAATGTGTCAAACCACTGGAGGTAACTTCAAGTATGGGTAATCCACCTTCGGTTTTCACTAGGGACATCTCAGCTATATGCCTATCTCCACTAATCAAGAGAGGTAGAGTGGTGTCATAGGTATCAAAGAGATTCAAGAGACGCTCTCTATCTCTAGGATAGTCTGCCCACTTCTCAAACCTATGGTCTTCAGGAAGAAACTGTGAGCCACCAGCTATGAGGTGCATATCCGCGTTACTTTCTTTAAGTTCTTTTTCAAGCCAAACCCACTGTTCTTCACCAATTATGGTGCTATTTGCTCCCGGTTCATCTCTAAAGTATCGCACATCTAAGAGGATTACCTTTATGAGGTGCTTACCTATAGTTCTTGTATATGATTGATATACTCCAGGTCTTGTCCTGACTGCATGTTCTTCAGGAATTCCCAGGAAGTTTAACAATAACATCTTACTGCTATCTCTTTGAGCATATGTCTTTCCAGAATTATTAGCTCCATAATCATGATCGTCCCAGATGCCAAGTATCTCTTTGGAGCGAGTGAAACTCTGATAAGCCTTATTATTAGATTGTAAAGCATAGTCGGAAGCCATCTCTGACATATCCTCTGTATCTGCATAAATGATATCTCCAAGCCATATCCATATGTCGGGCTTTTGTGCATCTATCTTCTCCCACATAGGTTGTTCTTCTCCTTGGCGGTTACACGATCCAAATGCAATTACTACGTCTTCCATGGGTTTCGGAACCTTACAAGAAAGACAGGATAAGACTAGGCTGAACAGTAAAAAATACTTGGTCATTGTTCGACTTAATTAATGAATTGGTCTGAACTGTGTATACGGTAGTAAATGTAGATATTTGCAACCAGACCATGTGATAGGAATATGCAATTGATAGATGGACGAGAACTAGCAGATAAGATGAAAGTCAAGATTTCTGCTGAAGTAAAACGAATGAAAGAGAGTGGGATGAAAGTGCCTCATCTCGCAGCGGTATTAGTTGGTGATAATCCCGGTAGCCAGTCATATGTGAGGAATAAAGTCCGATACTGTGACGATGTAGGTTTTGAGTCCACACTGATAAAGAGAGATGACTCTATCAGCGAAGGAGAGCTCCTAGCCATCGTGAAAGATCTTAATGATGATGATGCGGTAGATGGATTTATCGTGCAGCTTCCGCTTCCTGATCACATCAATGCAGACAAAGTAAATCTAGCTATAGATCCTAAAAAGGATGTAGATGGGTTTCATCCTATGAATTTTGGTCGCATGACCCTTGGTCTTCCTGCATATCTCCCAGCTACGCCGCAAGGCATATTAGTAATGCTAGAAGAGTACGGCATCGAGACATCAGGCAAAAAATGTGTAGTCATCGGTAGAAGTAATATTGTCGGTATGCCTATGTCAGTATTGATGGCACAAAAAAGACCAACTGGCAATTGTACAGTGACTATCGTTCACTCAAGAACTAAAGATGCCACGAAAGAGATACTTGAGGCAGATATCATTATCGCTGCTGTAGGTATAGCCAGCTATGTAACAGCTGATATGGTAAAGCCCGGTGCTGTAGTCATAGATGTAGGTATCAACCGTGTAGATGATCCATCAAGAAAAAGAGGGTATAGATTAGTTGGAGATGTGGACTTTCTTGCGGTAGCCGAGAAAGCTTCTTTTATCACCCCAGTTCCAGGAGGAGTAGGGCCTATGACTGTTACTTCTCTTATGATGAATACGATTATAGCTGCCAAAAAAGAAATTTATGGTTAACAGTCTACTCATAAGGTTGAAAGCACCGCAATCATAATAATGATATATTCACTCCATGAAGTGTAAAGAAGCGGTAGAGAAGGTCATCGGCCAGATCAATGATCTACTCGATCAAATTCCTCAAGAGGATTATAATCGCACTCTGGAGGTCTATGAAAGTGCTACGCTTGGTAAGCACTTTAGACATATCTATGAGTTTTTTGACTGTTTGCTAGAACAATGCGACTGTGGCGAAGTAGACTACGGTCAAAGAAAAAGAGAGCAGGCCATAGAGAATTCTATCGCTGTCGCAAAAGAACACTTTTCTTCTCTTCGAGATCGAATTAGTTGCATTGATGAAGATCAATCTTTACGGGTTTATACAGATTTTGCTGATAAAGAAGGGCAAAGACATACCGTTACAACTACTGTAGGAAGAGAGATCATGTACGCCTATGATCATGCTGTCCACCACCTAGCCATAGTAAGGATAGGAGTGTTGAGTCTCTCTGCTGATATCCAACTAGATAATACTTTGGGTATCGCTGCTAGTACCATCAAGCACCAATACAAGCTAACCCCTGATCATGCATGACGCTCTTATATATGAGCTTCATATCACAACTAGTTCGCCAGATCAAATCGACCCACTGATAGGGATTTGTTCTTTTCTTGAGGTAGAGGCTTTAGAAGAACGAACTGATAAGCTCATCATCTATAGCGAAGATCAGACTTATTTACTTGAACTCCGAACTCAATTACTATCCTATGCTTCTTGGCTTTCGGATGAACATATCATCCTGCACGAAAGAGCCAACGAAAACTGGAATCAACTATGGGAGTCTTCTTTTCAACCTATCATCATAGATGACTTCTGTATTATAAAAAGCTCAAAGCACGATAATCCGGCAGAAACAAAATATACGATTATCATCGATCCTGAGATGGCATTTGGCACGGGGCATCATGAAACTACGTATATGATGATAGAAGTCATGAAACACCTGAACTTCCAGCGCCAAAATGTCTTAGACTATGGATCCGGCACAGCTATCCTTTCTATACTAGCGGAGAAGTTAGGTGCAACGAAGATCACAGCGATCGACTATGACGAACAAGCTACTAGATGCGCGCTAAAGTGCTTGGAACAAAATAGTAGTGAATACATCCAATGTCTAACTGGCACAATCGAAGAACTTCAAAAAGATGATCCTTATGATATCATACTAGCGAACATCAATAGGAATGTACTGCTGTCCTCTGCAAATAAAATAGCCTCTCGTCATAAGTCTTTGGGACATCTTCTTTTATCTGGTATCCTCGAAGAGGATAGACAGATTGTGATGGATAAGTATGAGACTGCAGGCTATGAACTCATAACAGAGAATCAAAAAGGTGAGTGGCTATGTATGCATTTGCGAAAGCGATAAAAATTATCTTCTCAGCCTGACATAGTATATATAGTCTGTTGGCTTTGTTGGAATTCCTAAGTGACGAATCATATCCATAATTTGACCACGGTGATAAGTACCATGATTCACGACATGATGAAGTATATCGCCTAGTATTGTGCTATACTTCTTACCGGCAAGATTATGATAATTGATGATCTTATCAGTCGACTCTGCTTCCAAAGAGATCATGAATTTTTGATAATTGTCTTCGAAATGGCCAGACCACGAGTCTGACTGACGAAGCTGCCAGACGTCATATTCTCCATGTTTATCACCTATTCGGTCAAGCCAAATATTCTGCGCATTGATGATATGACTTACCCTGGAGCTTATCTCCTCACTTGGTTGATTCGCTTCAAGGATAGATAAGACTACTTCGTTAGCCCATCTGTCGTAATCAATCATATCAAGGACTCTCCAAGTTGCCTGATCTTTAGCTTTTAACTCTGCAAGCTCTTCTATCACATCTAATCTAATCTTACGACCTGAGTTCAGGATAGCAAACTCTTCCTTATTAGAAGTTTCAAGAGTTTTAATCCGAGTATTGAATTCAGATCCGTCCTTTAATAAAATATAGACCCAAGTTTTGCGGCTAGCGAAAATCTCAAAGTGATCATAGAAATCACAATTAATCCTCTTGTATTCACCCATAAAGCAAAGATTTTACATGGAAACATAAATCACAAATGTATGGTTGTTTCCATGTCAAGAATTGTGACCTTTGTTGTGTGAAATATACTTGGCTGCTCTTAGTTCTCTTTCTCGCTTCTTGTCTGGCTGATCAGAGTTCTTCAAAATATAAAGTGTTTCACTACAATCAACATAATAATATCACCTCGCTAGATCCGGCGTTCGCTAAAAGCCAGAATAACATCTGGGCAGCTAACCACCTTTATAATACCTTACTTGTACTTGACGACAGTCTAAGAGTCCGCCCTTGTCTTGCTACATCTTGGAAGGTCAGCGAAGATGCGAGGACTTATACATTTACTATCAGAGACGATGTAAGATTTCATCAAGACAAATGCTTTGGAGGGGAGACTCGTTTTCTCACTGCTCATGATGTAGCCTATTCATATAACCGCCTACTCGACACCGTATTAAATAGTCCTGGAAGTTGGATTTTTACCGGTAGGGTTGATGAAGTTGATCCTTTCAGAGCTGTTAATGACACCACATTTGCCCTGCTCTTGAGAAAGCCATTTTCTCCTACTCTTAGACTACTAACTATGCAGTATGCTTCGATCATACCTCCAGAAGCGGTTGAGTATTACGGGGCAGATTTTTACCAAAACCCTGTAGGCTCGGGCCCCTTTCAGATGAAGAGATGGCTGAGTAATCAAGGCTTATTTCTCGAGCGACATGCAAACTACTTTGATTGGGAAGGACATCCTAACAACAACCTTGAGGGAATCAGGACAAGCTTCATAGGAGAGCGGAGCTTTGCTTTTTTAGAGTTGGCTAATGAAAGGATAGATTTTTTTACTGGTTTAGAGTCATCTTTTATTCATACTGCTCTTGATGAAGAAGGCCATCTGAAGAAGACATATCAAGATCGAATCAAGTTTTCAAAAGCTCCCTATCTGAATTTCGAATATCTAGGCATGAATCAGGAGGCCGATGATGCACACCCTCTATTAAAAGAACCTTCTTTTAGACAAGCATTGAATTATGGAATCAACAGAGAAGTTATGCTAGCTACACTTAGAAAAAATGTAGGTGTACCTGCAGACGCTGGAGTTATACCTCGAGGGCTTCCGAGTTACGACCCTACTATAGTCAATGGTTATATCTATAATCCTTCTAAGGCTAAAGAACTCATAGCTTCTTTGGATCCAGATCTGTTAGACCTTCCACTCATCATCCATACGTCTAAAGATTACTTAGACTTAACCACGTTTATCGCAAAACAATGGGAGAACCTTGGGTTAAAGATTAAAATAGAGGTATCAGAGTCTGCAGTCCTGCGCAACGGAATGAGAACCGGTGCAGTAGGTATGTTCAGGGCTTCTTGGATAGCTGACTATCCAGATGGTGAAAACTTCCTATCCTTATTCTATAGTAAGAATCCTGCTCCGCCTAATTATACACGATATCATAATGATGACTTTGACTCCTTATACGAAACCTCCCTCAGCGAGGCTGATGAAGCCCAAAAAGTAAATCTTTATCAGCAGATGGATCAACTCATAGTAGATGATGCTCCTGTCATTTTTTTGTTCTACGATGAGATCTCTCACTTTTCCAGTAAGAACATTTCTGGCCTAAGTGCTAATGCCCTAAACCTTCTACACGTTACTGATATTCATAAAGAGATATGAGGACCCATCAGAGACCACAAGTGATATATAGTAGGATAGGGCGAGAGCAGCCATATGCAGAGGTATGGCATATGCAAAAGCATCTACAACAACAGATCATAAAAAGAAAGCGGGCTGGCCAAGAGAATCACCCAAGCTATATCTTGATGTGCGAGCATCCTCCAGTTTATACCATCGGTAAAAGTGGAAAGATCGATCACCTTAAACTCACCGGAGAAGAAATTGAAGATTCTGAGTTTTCGTTTTTTAAAATCAATCGGGGAGGGGATATTACTTATCACGGTCCTGGCCAATTGACGGTGTATCCGATTCTTGATTTAGATCAATTTTATAATGACGTCCATCGCTATGTGAGAGATTTAGAAGAGGTTGTCATCAGAGTTTTATCTGATTACGACATCTATGGATCTAGAGTCGAAGGATATACTGGCGTCTGGATTGTAGATGAAAAGGGAAGACGAAAAATCTGTGCGATCGGTGTCCATATGTCAAGATGGGTATCCATCCATGGTCTTGCTCTAAATGTAAACACTAATCTCGAACACTTTAATAACATTATACCCTGTGGCATCAAGGATATCGACACCTCTGTTACAAGTTTATCAAAAGAGTTAAACCGACAAATTCAAATAGAAGATGTAGCTCAAAAAATGAAATTCCAGTTTTCGGAGATTTTTGATTACCAATATCTAGATGCTACGATTAGTGCATGACTCTCCTTATTAATCCACTAGTAATACTCAAACTTTTAAGTTTGAACCACGCTTATTAAAACAGTAAAGAATTTTATCATCCATAATTTAGAGGTAGCAGTAATCGGAGGTGGTGCAGCTGGATTCTTTTCTGCTCTTAGTGTAAAAGAACATCATCCTTCAGCAAGAGTTACTCTTTTTGAAAAGAGCGCGAAGGTCTTGTCAAAGGTAAAAGTCTCTGGCGGAGGAAGGTGCAATGTCACTAATGGCTCTGCATCTATAGCGCAAGTGTCCAAAGCATATCCAAGAGGGGCTAAACTACTAAAGAAAGTGCTTCGAGTTTTCAATACAACTGATACACAAAGGTGGTTTAACCAAAGAGGAGTTCAGTTAAAAACGGAGGAAGATGGTCGTGTTTTTCCTGTCTCCAATAGTTCACAATCAATCATCGATTGCTTGCTTCGAGAGATGAACTCACTTGGAGTAGCTATCATATCGAGTAAATCGGTTACTGCCATAGAAGATGGCGGAAAGAAAGTCGAGCTAAAATTCAAAACCTCTTCGGCCCAATTCGATAAGGTAATCGTAGCCACTGGTGGGACTCCAAAGTTGTCAGGATTTGACTGGTTGCAAGACTTAGACATAGACATAATCAGTCCAGTACCTTCTTTATTTACATTTAACATACCTGGCAATCCAATCACACAATTAATGGGAGTAGTAGCCGAGAATGCTATTGTTCGTGTGCCAGGGTTAAAACATGTGTCATCAGGCCCTTTGTTGATAACACACTGGGGTATGAGTGGGCCTGCAGTCCTAAAGCTTTCTGCATTTGCAGCTCGAGAATTAGCTGAGCGAGGTTATGACCATACTTTGCAAGTTAATTGGATAGGAGAAAACAACCATGACGAAGTTTATGATTTTCTTCATCATCTTTTCTCACAAAATCCCAAAAAGCAACTTGGCAGTGTACGTCCCTATAAGATTCCGTCAAGGCTATGGGAGTACTTTATTGACAAAGCTAATCTAGTAAAGACAAAACCTTGTCAGGAGATCGGAAAAAAAAGCATCCATAAGATCACCTCCTTACTAACACAGGATATCTATAGTATAAAGGGCAAGACTACTTTTAAAGAAGAATTTGTGACCTGCGGTGGCATAAGTCTTTCAAGCATTCACCACGACACACTTCAGGCTAAGAGTCATCCCAATGTATACTTCGCAGGAGAGGTCCTGGATATAGATGGCATAACTGGTGGGTATAATTTTCAAGCTGCATGGAGCACTGGCTTCATAGCTGGAAAACTAAAAAGCAAAGAGTAGATTATAATGATCTCAGGTACGCTATAGTCTTAGGCACTTGTGTTAAGACAGAACTGCTTTCGTCTTCTATAAAATAGTGAGCAATACCAATACGGTTGCCCTCTTTTATAATTCCTTCCCAATCTAGTTGACCCGTACCTAACACTACATTATACTCTACGTCTGTAAGACCAGTTAAGTCCTTTTCAATGCCATGCTTCATATCCTTCATATGCATGAGTTTCCATCGAGAGCCATATTTCTTCAGTAATTCCACACAATCACCTCCGCCAAAGTGCATCCAAAACGTATCCATCTCAAAAGAGACATATCGGGGATCCGTATTCTGTATAATGTAATCTAGTAAGGTGCCGTCTTCATAGGGTTGAAACTCATAACCATGAGCATGATAAGTAAATGTGATTCCATTTTCAGCAAGTACCTTCCCTCCTTTATTAAAAACTTCAATGGCCTTATCCGCATCTGACTTTTTAAAATCTCCTTCATGTGGCACCCATGGACACATAACAAAGTTGGCTCCTAGCTTTTTCGCTTTATCAACAACTTGCAAAGGATCTTCCTCTAGCTCCTGTAAGCTCGTGCCTGTCGATGGAATCTTTATGCCGCGGGCTTCACAAAGTTTTCTGAACTCTTCTGGTGGTATACGTCCACCATCTCCTTCCACCTTTGTGATACCCATCTCCTGAAGTTTATCAAGAGTGCCTATCATATCTGATGGAAAATAATTTCTAAAACTCCAAGTCTGAACACCAAAGTCATCTTTAAAGAGTCCTTGATGTGTGTTAGCTACAGCATCAACATTTGCAATATCCTTTGTCGTACTACAACCAAGTGTGAGCAATGAGGTGAGTATTACTGCGATATAGATCTTCATGACTTGGATATTTACGAAAGTGAATCTAACAAAAGTTCACTAGTCCGCATCTAATATCTCATCTATCCTCGCAACAATATCATCTGCATGCATGGCCCCGATGCTACTTCCATTTGATGCAGAAGAAGCACGAGATCTTATAGATTTTAAACTTCCTCTTGCTAGCAACGGAACGTCTGAAGATTTAACCTCTGAAGAGTTCATGAGGCCTTCATACACATCTATTAATACTCGATGCAGATTTCTTCGATATACATCTGGAGAACTCGATAAATCACGGGTAATGATTTGATCTATGTCCTTGAAAAAAGAAGCCAAATCATAAGAAGTTGAAGGATAGAGAGACGTATGATCTGACATGCGCATAAGTCTGTCACTGAAAAACAAGATCCTCAGAGTTCGTTCTTGGATGCCTTGGACTCTCTCTAAGGTGCCGCGATGTTCAGTACGTGAAACTACTTCTTCATTTACCAACCACGATGGTGTTGTGAACAACTGCTTATCCAGAAAGTCTATAGCCCTCTTCTGCTGGTCCGCTTGTACAGGGACATATACAGGTTCGTCTTGTTCGAATGTTTTAAAATCTTCGATAACACCTCCGACATTAGCAGCTACGTGGCCCATATATCTTCTGTACTGCCCAAAAACATTGTTGTACAACTCATTCATATCATCAAAGCGCTTCCCTTCTTGGCCCGTCCAATCCATGAGCATCGGAACAATTCGTTTGAGATTTGCTATACCATACTCGCTAGCTTTCATACTATCATCACCAAGGTCTTCTGTCTGAGCAGTTGGATCTAGAGGAAGTCCACGTTGTCTACCATATCGATAAACAGGCTCATCAGCTCTTTCTTTGATCCAATCGTTGAGGGTAGATAGTTCTTCATCTGAGCTATTAGCTTCTGGTATGACCTTATATCCATAGATGATAG
The DNA here is from genome assembly GCA_964470035.1 of uncultured Saprospiraceae bacterium. Classification (GTDB taxonomy): domain Bacteria; phylum Bacteroidota; class Bacteroidia; order Chitinophagales; family Saprospiraceae; genus JAJRXG01. The sequence goes on along the minus strand of CAYYBR010000051.1, from coordinate 1,529 downwards.
ACCACAAATCATACTCACCAATCTTCGGATATAACTGAGTTACTCCATCACCGGGTTGAGCTACATAGTTGAATCTCGCATAATCCATAATCGATGGAGCAGTCCCATGTGTAGCTGTGAAGGAAGCAGAACGCAAAGAATCAACTGGATACGCCACACTCGAACCCATATTATGGGGGAGACCCAAAGTATGACCTACTTCATGTGCCGATACAAATCTTATCAACTCGCCCATGATTTCTTCTTTCAATTTAACATTGCGGGCTTCCTTATTGATAGCTGAAGTCTGGATGAAGTACCAATTTCGAAGGAGGTTCATGATGTTGTGATACCACATGATGTCACTTTCAAGGATCTCACCTGTTCTTGGATCATGAACATGTGGGCCTTGGGCATTTTGTATGTCAGTTGTGATATATCTGATCACACTATATCTAGCATCTTCAGGACTCCAGTCAGGATCTTCTTCTGGAGTTGGTGCATCTTTCGCGATGATCGCTTCTTTGAATCCTGCAGCTTCAAAAGCTGGTTGCCAATCGGTTACCCCAGCTTTGATATAAGGAACCCACTTCTTGGGTGTAGCAGGGTCTATATAATAGACTATTTGCTTTTTAGGCTTAACTAGTTCACCACGGGCATAGGCTTCTTCATCCTCTGGTTCCAGGCGCCACTTGGTGATATATCTATTAGTAAATGCTTTTTGTTCGTCACTACCGTAGTCAGTTTGTTGGATTGAGAAATACCCAATCCGCGGATCATAGTGCCTAGATTGCATAGGCTCTTCTGGAAGTACGATGAAAGACTGATTCATCTCTACAGAGAGGGTAGAAGTAAGTCGATTATCTGGTATTTGGTCTCCTCCTCTGTATGTTAAAACATGACTGACTTCCACATTAGTAGGAAAGGCCTTAGTACTACTTATGAACGACCTGTTCTTATCTACACCCTTTATGCCAAACCTTCTTTCTTGAAAAGGGTACATAGCACCTATCATGTCTATGTCCGAGTTAAATAGCCCGTCCACTTCTATGACATAACCTGTACTATCCGCAGAGTACGCTTTTATATCAAAAATCTGTATGATCGGTTCAAAGTTATTATTACGGACAGATTCATAGATGGGTAGTTCTTCACTTGCTACACTGTTATGGCTTACTGATCTCAACAAGATTTTGTGATCCTTCTTTTGCCAGCGTATCACTTGCTGGGGGCGTGATTTGACACCAGCCCCACCGAAGTTAAGATTCTTGACAAAACCTTTGATCCGTGAGACTACTAGGATTTCCTTTTCAAGGACGCTGTCGCCGATTTCAAAGTAGTGTTTATCAACTACCTTATGCACACCCCAAAGGCCGTCATCGCTTATGGCATCTTCTGTGATAACTTCATCAAAAGCCTTGATTTTACCATCTTTCTTCTTTTCTTTTTTAGGCTTTACTTCTTCTACCTTTTCTTCTACTTTCTTCTTCTTTTTGAAGATTTGAGCTTCACCTGAGAAAGCGAGTAAGACGAGAAATACAGAAATAATT
>CAYYBR010000050.1:0-20600 GCA_964470035.1 uncultured Saprospiraceae bacterium | reverse complement strand
CAAGTAGATATTGGGCCACTTCCCATATTGAAAAATAACTAGACATCAAGTAATCTGGAAAAAGCACATCAGACAAATAATCAAAAGACAGATAGTGACCTACTATCCCGATAAGTACAGCCACGATGAAAGTCACAATAAACCAGATGATGTGTCGCTCTCTCACTAACCTACGTAATCCATATAGTCCTATATAAATCGCTAGAACAAAAGGCAATATAAAGATGAAGGTAAAGGCATAGTCTATCGGTCCATTATAGTGATCCTTGGTAAATAAAGAGAACAAAATAAAAAAGCACGCCACCCAAAAGATGACGTGATATCCTATCCTAACAATTTTATGAGTCAGCATCTCATTCATCACATCATCGTTAGTTTTTCTGGGTCCTCATATAGGTCTTCCCGGTGCCCATACTTATAGAGAAATGATCTTAGCTCCTTTGTTGAAGCTGTTATCACTATTCCCTTATCTATACCGACTCTTTCATGTTTCAAACGTATCTGACGATTATTAACCAACTCTTCAAGTCTATCAGTATCAAAATAGAATACATTGAGACCACCTTGATCAAATTCTATCTTTGCAAAAGAATGCGTCTTAATACGATTAGAAGAGAAGGAATCTGCTTCACCCAACTGATATGGATAAAAATTAGCGTACAAGACATCGTTTATCTTCGTTAGATGGGTCAGCATCCGAATAGTCTCATGTTTTCCTAGCACTCTTTTTTCATAGGAAAGTATATAATATGGTAATTCTTCTTCTATCGATTTTACTTTAAAACCATCTGGCTTCATAGATATCGTACTCGGCTTTATCGAAATCGTCGATGCAGATACTCGTGATCCGGACAACTCAACAAATGATGTATCAGACAAATCACGCCTTTCAAATATTATAGACGACGCTCGTTCAAACGTCAGAAATCTAAACTTTGGAGTAACTAGGCTTCCAAAGAGAGAAGAGAATTTTTCATCTGTCAAAACCATACTAGAATCATTTTGACCTCCCAAAATAATTGTAGTATCACCTTCCTCTGATATAGTCATCGAGTAGGTTGTATCACCGAAACTGAAAGTCGGTGTAATGTCTTGCACCCACTCTCCTAAGATTCGATCATCGACGACTATCGTATCTGTTGTATAAAGAGGATGTAATGATGATATACATCCTGTTATAACTATCGCAGCTGTAAAAACGACCAGTAGGTAAATCTTTCTTGGGCTGATATACATGACATTCAGTTTTTAATTCTGTCACGAACATAAACCTTCAAGATACCTACCTCACCATATAGTCGGCGAATCAGGTAATATAGTCGGTGAATCTAATAAAATTGCTACCTCGCCTTGTGACATGTACTTACCCTCAGCCATAAACCTCTTAAACTCATTAAACGTGCTGAGCAAAGTCGAAGCAAACCTATTAAAACAACCGAAATCCTAATAGTCTCTTCCACCTCCCCGATAGCCTCCCCACAACGTCAACGCTACGGTCAACGTAAAGTAGTCTGACTGGTCCTCTTGAAGGGTGATATTATACTGTCCTTGTAGACGGATATGACCAAACTCATAGCCCACTCTTGGCGCTAATCCAGCACCTGTAGATCCTGGAATTTCTTCGTCTATTCCGCCACCATCCTCCAGCGTAAAGGAAGAGGTAGAATACAAGCCTAGACCTAGTCCAACAAAAGGTCGCTGAGCTGAGCGATTGTGTAAGTAGTAATCTCCAACGATAAGCGAATTGCCCGTTACACCTACTTCTGTATCGGGACCAACATTATTAGATATCAGTGCGAAATCCCCGCTGAACCCAAGAGAAAAGCGATCTGTCGCATTATATCTCAGCTCTCCCCCAAAGGCTCCTCCACCTTGAGCATCTCCGTCTGAAAGATTAAATACATAGCCTACGCGCAAGACGTCCCACTCAAAATCTACATAGGATGGGGCTTGTGCTGACAAGGCCGAAAAAGCAAGAAAGCTAAAGATGGTAAAGATGATGTTTTTCATAGCGTGATATTTTTAGCGATTATATTTAGTAAGTCAGTTCTTCTTATCGATACTTAGTTTCAATTTTTCTCATTACTGGGCTAAAGCGCAGACGAATGCGGTGAAACATGCTAGTCTAAGTTCTTAAGAAAAGGTATAAACGACACCAACTTTTGGATGATTTAGCAACTATTTAAGACGAACAAAACTTTCTGAATCGTCTTAACACTTTATATTAGGATTATCTTATGATACATATAACCAAAATCTTCATGCCGCTGCTCAACTCATCATCATCAATTCTCGCTACTACTTGGTCTTTACTTTTGTTATTCTCTTCACTCCTATTGACAGGTCAAGCTTACACAGATGGACCATATATCTTCCGCGATAATGATAGCATCACCATTCAATATGTACTTGAAGGCAAGCCTCATGAGTTAGCCATGTCAAGAACTGAGGCCACGTCATTTGACGTCGAGGGTTTACCAGAAGTTGATCTGACCGATCTCGATCGAACAGTCTCATATCAAGGTACGTATACGGATGTGAGTAAGATATTTGCTTTTAGCGATGTACATGGTCAGTATGATCTTATGATAGACTTGCTTAAGGGCAATGATATTATAGATGACAACCTTCAGTGGTCTTTTGGAGATGGTCATATGGTCGTCACTGGTGATAACTTCGATCGCGGAGATAAGGTGATGGACATACTCTGGTTCTTATATGATCTAGAGAAAGAAGCAGAACAGGCCGGAGGAAAGGTCCATGTCTTGCTGGGCAATCACGAGTCCATGGTATTGACCAATGATCTCAGATATTTAAATCGCAAATACAACTATACTTCGGGTGCTTTTCGAACTCGATATGATCAGTTTTTTCGGATAGGTAGTGTATTGGGAGATTGGTTGACTAGTCATAACGTTGTCACTTCCATCAATGGGCATTTGTTTGTTCATGGAGGTATCTCACCAGAGCTGGTAGAACAATATCCGACCATCGATGAGATCAATAAGGAGTTCATAAGTTATCTGATAAAAAGAGATGGCATATCTTCTGATAAAAGACAAGAAACGCTAATAGCAGATCAAGGACCAATCTGGTATAGAGGTTACTTCGATCCTGAAATAACTAATGAGCAGGTCTTAACTGACATTCTCTATAAGCTCGATCAAAATGTTATCGTAGTAGGTCATACTTCATTTGATACGATTAGCACGTTTTTCCAAGGCAAAGTACTGGGAATAGACTGTAGCATAAAGCTTGGTGAAAAGGCTGCAGGGTTATTGATCGACCAACAAGGCTACTTTAATTGTAATCAACAAGGAGATCGCCAAAAACTTGAAGTAGCTAGTCCGAGACAGCCTAAGACATTATTTGACCACTTATATTATAGTAGTGATATCCCGACTATAGATATCGCAACTAATGTAAAGAGACTCATCAATAGATCTATAAAAGAAGAATATGAAGCATCTATATCTTCTATTTCTTTTGGAGAGAACTCATTCGAACTTCAGACTCGTGTCAGAGCAAGAGGAAACATACGCAAGCAAGTTTGTTCTAACCCTCCATTAAAATTGGATTTCAAGTCTGGACAACTTGATTCTATGGGTTATAACAAAGGGAGCGATAAGCTAAAGTTAGTGATGCCTTGTGATGATAGAAAACACAATCAAGAAAAGCTATATGATGAGTATGCTCTCTATGGTCTTTACCAACTCATAAATCCAAGTGGAATCAGAGCAAAGCTTGTAAATCTCAAACTCCGTGATGAAAAAGAAAAGAAAAAAGATTTTATCGGATTTCTGGTTGAAGATGAAGAACAATATGCCATAAGGCATGGTGCTTCAGTCGTAGATAAGGGAGTAATCTCTGAGTTCGCTTTAGCACGACAATCTTTTTTGAGGATGAGCTTTTTTCAGTATATGATTGCTAATACGGACTGGTCTATATCTTCTAAGCATAACGTAGAGCTTGTTAAGTTACCCGGAGAAAAGCAGGTGATAGCCCTTCCTTATGATTTTGACTATTCTGGGTTTGTTGGACAAAGCTATGCCGTACCTCACGAAAGCTTACCTATCGAAAGTGTACAAGATAGATACTTTGTCGCTCGGAAAGTAACAGAAGAAGAGCTTAAAGAAACAGCTCAGTTCTTCATTAGCCTAGAGCAAAAGTTTCATGATTACATTGATCAATCACCTTTCTGGTCAGATAAAAGAAAGAAAAGACATCATAAGTACATCGATAGCTTTTATCAAATCATCAAGAAACCAAAAAGCTTAAAGCGAAACTTCAGAAACTAGATCAAACTTTTGAACCTAGGTCTTCTAGGAGTGGTATCTCCTAATCTTTCTTTCTTGGATGCTTCGTAGGCGCTATAGTTTCCTTCAAAAAATACGACTTCTCCTTCGTCTTCATAAGACAGGATATGCGTAGCCAGACGGTCTATGAACCATCTATCGTGTGATATAAGTAGCACACAACCTGCAAAATTTTCTAAAGCTTCTTCTAGAGCCCTTAGAGTATTCACGTCGATATCGTTAGTAGGCTCATCCAAGAGCATGACATTGCCTCCTTCTCTTAGTGTTATAGCAAGATGCAAGCGGTTTCGCTCACCCCCAGAAAGAACACCGACCTTCTTTTGTTGATCACTACCTGAGAAGTTAAACTTACTCACATAAGCTCGAGCGTTCATCTCACGGTTGCCGATCTTGATGTTATCATGTCCCCCACTGACGACTTCATATATGGTTTTATCAGCTAACAGGTCCTTATGAGACTGATCGACATATGAAAGCGCGACAGTATCTCCAACTGTGATAGATCCACTGTCAGGAGTTTCTTCTCCCATGATCATTCTAAACAAGGTGGACTTACCTACCCCATTGGGACCTATTATGCCAACGATGGCATTCTTCGGTATGGATAAGGAGAGATTCTCTATCAGCACCCTTCCATCGTAAGCCTTAGTCAGGTTATCCACGTCGATCACCTTATCCCCTAATCTTGGTCCTGGCGGTATGTATAATTCTAAGGATGCTTCCTTTTCTTTTGATTCAGCATTAGACATGCTCTCATAAGCATTGAGTCTTGCCTTCCCTTTAGCTTGGCGGCCTTTGGCATTCATGCGAGTCCACTCCAGCTCACGCTTGAGGATTTTCTGTCTCTTCGATTCTTCTTTCTCTTCTTGAGCTAGTCTCTTACCTTTCGCTTCTAACCATGTACTATAATTCCCTTCCCATGGGATACCTTCTCCGCGATCTAGCTCTAGTATCCAGCCTGCTACATTATCGAGGAAGTACCTATCGTGCGTAACAGCGATGACCGTACCTGGAAAGTTCTTTAGAAACTGCTCTAACCAGTGTACGCTCTCAGCGTCCAAGTGGTTAGTAGGTTCATCCAGCAGAAGTATATCTGGCTTACTCAGTAAGAGTCTACAAAGCGCTACTCTTCTTCTTTCTCCACCACTGAGTACAGATACTTTAGCATCATCAGGAGGACATCTCAGCGCTTCCATCGCCATCTCAAGAGTATGATCTAGCTCCCATCCTCCATACTGATCCATCTTCTCTAGCAATTCTCCCTGCTCTTCTATGAGCTTCATCATTTTATCGTCGTCCATAGGTTCAGCCAGCTTTGCCGATATCTCTTCATAAGCGCTGACGATATCTACAATATGCTGCACTCCTTCTTTGACAACTTCTTTTACTGTCTTTGTCTCATCTAATTCTGGTTCTTGGGCTAAGTACCCGATCTTATATTCCTTATCGAAACTCACCTTGCCTTGGAAGTTATTATCAAGACCAGCGATGATCTTCAAGAGACTAGACTTACCAGATCCATTAAGCCCGAGGACTCCGATCTTCGCACCATAGTAGAAGGATAGCCATATATTTTTTAGTACTTGCTTGTTAGGTGGATAGGTCTTAGTGACCCCTTCCATAGAGAAGATTACCTTTTTGTCAGACATGTATAGCTGTTTTACGCTTGCGCAAATATCTATTATGCCGACGACTTTACCTATAGATTCTCAATGCGGATAAAAGTTAGAGATATAAAAGAGAGACATCACTACAGCGAGAAAAGACAAACGGCCCCAAATACTAGTGGGGCCGTTATAATCTATGGGTACATTATTCATTTAATTGTGCTAGTAAATTCGCTGTAAGGCACGTATGTCATTACTATTGAATTCACCATTCTCTGTAGAGCTGAAGCAGGCATTCATGATAGATGTTCCATCATTACCTGTAGGGGTGCCTGGTATATGAACTGCACCATTAGAACCTCTTCCTTCGTTTCCTCTACTACTAGCAGGGCAAGTAATCCTGTTGAACCAATCGGTATGTCTCATACCTATCGAGTGTCCTATCTCATGCGTGATAACATGCTCATGAACATCCGTGTCAAATTGTCCAATATTAAATATCGATACAAACTTGTTGGGTCGTCCATTACTAGGAAAACCAGCTACTCCACCCGAGCCATTCTCATTAATTGAGTTATCAAAAACTACCATATCGGCAGCATTGATATTACCTGATGTAGGAGAACCAAAAGACAAGCGGAAGTTTAAGGTCACACCACTTAGACGATTGAAGTTGTTAACTGCACGCGATAGACCATTACGACCACGAGTAGACAATCTTTGTGACCCAGAATTAATGCCTAGGATATCTATAGTCCTATTAGACCCAGTTACCAAATTAAATGTCCGATACTGCTTCTCGTGATCATCTTCTTGTAGATGAGCATCTGCTAGATGACCAAACTGATCATACATCTCTAGAAGCTCTTTCTCAGAGATGGCGATGTCTCCACCCACGATGATTTTCTCTACACTAGAACCGTCAGGATAGTGCAGGACTTTCTTGGTTACAGAACCTACATCGATATTCAGACTAGTGACCATATCCAGTATCCTTTGGTCAGTAACAGGATCTCCACTATTTTCAAACTCGATGATTTGTGAAAATTCTTCTAAACCAAGGCCTGGGGACTCTTCTTCATTACTACAAGAAAAGGCGACTAGCGAAAACAACGCAAATGCTGTAAGAATTAAATTAAACTTCATAATGCAATAGAATTTTGTTGAATAATGATTAAAGCCCTATGATAAATCTTAAAATCCAAATATTATAAGGGTAAACCGCGGCATATATGTCAACAACTTAGCACAAGGCCATTCTTGCCAGCATTAATTCTTTGTAACTGTTAAAGTGCAATATTTTTAGTTGCATTGCGGAAGAGTGATTCTTCTGCGAGCGGAGTGGGCAGTGGTTAAAAATATCAGAAGAAAATGGCGCATGAACATCAAGTGGCCATCATCTTTACATATGCGAATCGCTTAGAGTTTTCAAGAAGAGGTACACTACATTCTTATAAAAGTAACGCCATCACCTCCTTGCTCATCCGCAGGATGATAATAAGATTGGAAGTCCTTGTACTCTTTCATTTTGGATATAACCAGACTCCGTAGGGCTCCTCTGCCCTTGCCATGTACGATCTCTAGTGTTCTCGCATTATTAAGTATGGCTTTATCAAAAAACACATCTAGTGTGGCTTCGGCATCAGTCATTTTATAACCTCGGATATCAAGCTTCGGACTGAAGTTTGATTCGAAAGCTACCCCTTTTACATTGATACTTTTGTTGCGATTGAATTCAAGGTGCGCATTAGCAAGAGTTACATCAGCGAGAGGCACTTCCATCTGCATGAGGCCAAAGAGCACTTTGGCTTTATCTCCTTTTACATCTAACACTTCTCCACTCATATCCCCATCTATCATCTTCACATAATCTCCGACAGAGATGATTTCATCAGATCTTTTGTCTGCAAGAATCTCTTTTTTTAATTCCACAATTTGCTCAGACCCCTCCGCTCTTTTGGCAAGTGCGTCTTTTTTCTTTTTACGAGCCTTCTCAAGATTCTTTTCTTTCTCAAGTTTATTGATAACCTCTTGTAGGGCTAGATTTTCTTCGTTTGTATTTTTCAACTCTATCTCCTTAGCTCTTATCTGAAGTTTCTTTCGTTTTACCTGAAACTCTTGCGAGAGTGTCTCATAGTTCTTGATCAACTTATCAAGACGAGCTCTTTCATCATCAAGCCACTTGAGCTGTTCATCGAGGATGGCTTTACCCTCTTGAAGGTCGACAAGAAGATCTTCTACATGATTCTCTTTTTTACCCACCTTCTTTCTTGCATATCTTATCGCTCGATCGTCGAGGCCCACTTTATTAGCAACTTCAAAAGCGTAAGAACTACCAGGCTTACCCACCTTGAGTTTGTATGTCGGTTTTAGGTGGTCTTTATCAAAAAGCATCGCACCATTCACGATACCTTGTTGTCTAAAGGCAAAAATCTTGAGCTCCGAATAATGGGTTGTGACGATACCGATGCATTTCTTGGCGATCAGTCCTCTCAATATTCCTTCTGCTATGGCTCCACCTAGCTTTGGATCTGTCCCACTACCGATCTCATCTAATAGAACGAGACTCTTATCATCAGCTTCATCTAGGATGAGCTTCAGGTTAGTGAGGTGAGAACTATATGTACTAAGTCCTTCATCTATAGATTGCTGGTCTCCTATATCAGTAAAGATATTGGAGAAGATACTCATCTTGCTTTTCTCTTCTACAGGCACGAGTAACCCATGATAGAGCATCAGGTGGATCAGACCTACAGCTTTGAGGGTTACTGATTTGCCTCCAGCATTTGGCCCACTGATCAGCAACATCCGATTATCTCCTTTAAGATTCAGGTCGAAAGAGATCGTTTTTGCTCCTCCCGATAACTCCTGAAGATATAAGATCGGATGCTTGACTCCTTTGAGACTGAGCGAGCACTTGTCATCAAGCTCAGGCAAGACTCCTTCTATCTTATGAGAAAAAACACCTTTCGCCCTTACAGCATCTATCAAACCAAGTTTTTCATAACACTTCTTGATAGTGCCTACATCATCTCTTAGATCCTCTGATAAGGTCTTCAGAACTTTATATATCTCTGCACGCAAGTCATTCTGTAGAGAAAGGACTTCATTATTGAGTATCATAAGTTCTTGTGGCTCCATATACACAGTCTTACCGGTTGCTGACTGATCATGAATTACACCTTGGATCTTTCTCTTATGTTCGACAGGCAATACGAGGACTTTTCTCCCATTGCGCAGGGTTTCTTCTGTATCTGACAGAAGATTAGCTTTTTTATATTGTAACAATAGTTCTCCAAACCTTTTATCGGCCTCCCTCTCGGTACTGCGTATTTTTTTGTGAAGACGCACAAGCTCTGGTGACGCATCTGGTCTTACGTTACCTTCTTCATCAAATACCTGTAGGATTTTATCTATAGGGTCAGAACTATAGCCTTCTATTTGTCCTAGTCGATATATGTATCCATATGATTGGATTCTTGACTTGGTAAAGTGCTTGATAAAGCCATCATAGTTTCGTAAAACATCGAGGATGCGATGGACAGCCTCGACATCGAGGACATAATTATTTTTAGAAAGCATGAATAGATCATCACTCACATCTTCATAGGGAAAGAGATCGAAAGTCTCGCTTTCCGATATCATCTCTACTATATCCTTAGTCTGTAGTAGCTCTTCTTGAAGACCTTGAAGTCCATCGAGGTGGAGGATCGACTTGCATCTCTCTTTTCCACTGGCTCCTTTTGCATAACCAGATACAATCTCTAAAATCTTGAAAAGCTCTAACTGTTCGCTGGTTCTAGCGGATACTACCATACCTTCTTCTAACTCTACAAAAGTAAATAAAGGAAGATCACAAAGGTTTGAGAGTTTATATACTCTTTTAAAAAGTCCGCTTTCGCAAATGTCTGAATCATCCGATCACATTCTAACCTGATACGTCGTGGTTCAGTTCGGCCCAAGAAGGTCTTTCAGCTTACAGGCTATCTGCTAAGCTCTCAAGCCTTCGTTTGCGGTTCACTCACACATGCGCTCTGGCGCATGTGTTGTCACTATTAGTGACACTTCTTCGTTCATGAATTCGACCACGACAATGTCATGCATTCACATGACTATAATCCATAACAGATATTGAAGGAAGGCTGCCTTTTCCAGATCAAGAGTTAGAGTTGCCTTTACGTCAAGGCATCCAAGATGTCAGATCACATTTACGAAAGTGAAAACTAACTACTGTCGAGGTATCAGCGCAAACTCCACACGACGGTTAAGAGTTCGACCACTTATACTTTCATTGCTAGCTATAGGACGGGCTTCACCAAATCCCGTGTGCGTCATGCGTCCAGCCTCTACTCCACTATTAAGTAAAAAAGTAAAGCAAGCTTTGGCACGCTCTTTAGATAACCTCAAGTTATCATCAGCACCTCCTTGATTATCCGTATGGCCCTCTATAGTCAAGTCAAAGTCAGGATAGCGCTCCATGATCTGCGCGATCTGGCGCAGTATGTTGAAGGATTCGCTCTTTATCGAAGAAGATGCAGTTTCATATTGTACTGATCTCATGGCGATCTGAAGTAGACGTCGATCACTGGCTGATACCTGAGGACATCCTTGTGTATCAACTGGTCCAGCACTATTAGGGCATCTATCTCTACTGTCATCAAGGCCATCTCCATCTGTATCAGGGCAACCATCGTAGATAGCCAGACCTGGACGACCTGGACATCTATCTTGAGCGTCAAACACTCCATCACCATCAGTATCAATATCTCTGAGAGCCTCTCTTGCCGGCTCCTCTGCTTGTGGACAACCGCGATTAGAAGCTATACCAGCTTCATTAGGGCATGCATCTCTGCTATCGTCTATACCATCTCCATCAGTATCAGGACAACCTGCATATATAGAGAGACCTGCCCTATTTGGGCATTTGTCTATATTATCTGGTACGCCATCACCATCGGAGTCGACATCCTCATCTGGGCAACCATTATTAGTAACAGATCCTGGTACAGATGGACATCTATCGTCGATATCTCTTATACCATCTTCATCTTGATCAGGGCAACCTAAGGTATTCTTAGGACCTAATGAATTTGGACATTCGTCGACATTATCGGGAGTTCCATCACCGTCTGTATCCGTCTCGGGACATCCTCCGTTAGATGCTGGTCCAGCCACTGTGGGACATCTGTCAAGATCGTTAGGGATACCATCACTGTCTGCATCATTATCAGGACACCCACTATTATTTACACTTCCTGGCATGTTGGGGCATTCGTCATCTACATCTGAAACCCCATCTCCATCAGTATCTGGACACCCTTTTAAAGCAAGAGTGCCAAAGATCTCTGGACAGAGATCTTTATAATCCGCTATTCCATCTTCATCTGTATCCGGACAGCCATCTAGACTTTCTAATCCTGCCTCTTGAGGACACAAGTCTAGTTCGTCGATGATCCCATCCTGATCTGTATCAAGTTCACCAGCTATCTCTTCTGCTTCTTCATCATCCTTCAGCGGTATCTTCTCTTCTTCTTCTTCTTTCTCTTTTTCATCTTCTGGGCCTAAGAAATAGGTAAGACCTATGCCATGCTGAAAGTTATTGCGGTCATCGGCAAGTGCAAACCTAAACTCAGATTGCCATGTCAAAAACGCCCTATCATGAAGCCTAAAGTTCAGTCCAAATCCCACCGGTATCTGAAGATTACTTTCTCCGCCACGTTCATAGTTATATCCTACGCCACCTAGGATATGGGGAACAATAGGTTTTTGGTTCGGAGTCAAATGATAATGTATCCTAGCATCTAATCCTGCTGTTAACCTATTCAGATCGGGTAAGTCATTGACTTGTTGTATGACTCCTAACCTAAGGGGTACAGAGAGATATACTCTATCCTGAATCTTCTTTAGATAACCGAGCTCAAAACCGTGATGATAGGAATTAAAAGCACCAAATTCTCCTCCGTTAAAAGTTTGATAGTCATAAAGTAGTGCTCTAACCGTGATACCTGAATTATCCTCTGACACCTGAGCTTGTACTTGAGACACTTGTATAAAGGCTAGCAGAAAGAGAGATATCAAGAATTTATTCATGAGACTCGATTTGTATAACTTATTGATTATCAACAATTTCATCTGGGGTATTCAAAAGCTTATAAGTTTTCCTCTAAAGAGGTAATGGGCCTAGATGAATTTTATCACATACGCTTGCTACAGATCGACATGCGATAATCCTCAAAAGTAGTAAATACAATACATATTAAGCTATTTTTATATGTATTCTATGTTCTTTTAAGGGTTAACGTTAGTAATCGGTTTTCACCTGAAAATAACCTGTTGCCCTGTTCTTTATCACTTTATCAACGTCAAAATACCTACCATTCATACATATGTATACTCCCGTAGGCAATGCTTGTGCAAAGGCCATCGCTGATCCCAGATTAAAGAATCCATCAGAAGAGGACCCAAAAGCGTATGGTACCATAGCACCGGTTAGAACTATGGTTTTGTCCTTTATGTTCTGATCAACAAGGTACTGCCCAGTAACAGTCATGGTATCTGTACCATGCGTAATAACGATGTTTTCATGAGGACTTGTCCGACAGTTGTAGGCTATAATTTGGCGTTCAGAATCAGTGATATCAAGGCTATCTACCATCATCAAAGTTTTGATATCTACAGGGAGGTTACATCTTCCTCTTGACATCATATCATGTAGGTGTGTATCCTTAAAGTATAGCTCACCTGTTATAAAGTTGTAATCTTTGTCAAATGTGCCGCCGGTAATAAATATTTGTATAGTCTCTCCAGATTTTTCCATGTTAGCTAAGGATGTAGAGACACAAAGAAATCTATTTAGGGCCAATATGATATATATGAGAAGAACTAATCTGTACTTTTGTGCTTGTCATCAATAAGAAGTAAGCTATGTCTACTAGCATGTTATCTGACACTGTCCTCAATCTCCAAGAATCCGCCACCCTCAAAATGTCTCAGCTTGCAAGAAACCTAAGAGCTGAAGGGCATGATGTAATTAGCCTTAGTATAGGAGAACCGGACTTTGATACACCCGAGTTTATCAAAGATGCTGCTAAGCGAGCATTGGACGATGGGTATACTCACTACACCCCTGTTCCTGGTTTAATGGAACTGAGAGAGGCGATATGTACAAAACTTAAAAGAGATAACAATCTTGAGTTTACGCCTGCCAACATCGTGGTGTCAAATGGTGCTAAACAAACCATATATAACTTGTGTCAGGCTCTTCTTAATCCTGGGGATGAAGTGATCATCTTTGCTCCATATTGGGTCTCTTACATAGAAATCGTCAAGTTAGCAGGTGGAGTACCAGTTATACTTAGTTCTGGAGTCGAAGATGACTATAAGGTCAGTGCAGAAGATCTTGCAGGAGCGATAACAGCCAAAACAAAGTTTGTCCTGTATTCTTCGCCGAGTAATCCGACTGGATCAGTATATACTAGATCAGAGTTAGCTAAGCTAGCAGAAGTCCTTGCTCCTCATGAGCATGTCTTGATAGTGTCTGATGAGATATACGAGCACATCGTTTTTGATAGTGTGCATGAGAGTATCGCGCAGTTTGACTCCGTCAGAGATCGTACGATCATCGTCAATGGTATGTCCAAAGGGTTTGCCATGACTGGATGGAGGCTAGGCTATATGGCGGCTCCTGACTATATCGCTAAAGCTTGTGCTAAAATCCAAGGGCAGGTAACTTCAGGTGCTACAGCTTTTGGACAAAAAGCAGCTGCTGAAGCCCTAATTACAGCGCCACTCTTTACACAAGATATGATGCGTACCTTTCTAGGACGACGAGAGTTTGTCATCGGACAGCTCAGAGAAATAGAAGGTATCAAGTTGAGTGTACCTGAAGGAGCTTTTTACATATTTCCTGACGTAAGTGCATTCTATGGTAAGTCATATGATGGAGTGGTTATCAATGACTCAAATGACCTTGCTGAAGCCATATTGAACAAAGCACACATCGCCCTTGTAGCTGGAGCAGCTTTTGGAGCTCCTAATTGTATGCGCTTTTCTTACGCAGCTTCACAAGAAAAGCTGGCAGAAGCTTGTAAAAGATTAAAGGCGTTTTTTGGCCAGCTAGTCTAACGCATGAGTCCCCTCGCAGTCCAAACTTGGATTTTCATGCGAAAAAGAAGGTATTTACGTAAGTGAATATATGACGACTGGGTAATTAGGTCCTGTAGCTCAGCGTTACCAATATATTATCGTATATCTAGCAACCATAATGTTTAAACGGTTGTATTATATGGTATAGAACAAAGAATAAGCATGAAATACTTGAATTATCTGTTGCTCTTTTCAGCACTAGCAGTTTTAGGCTCTTGTGGGAGTGAAGAGACAGGTCCTGCCGGAAGTCCTACAGGACCGACTATCGTAAGCACTTTTGAGCCAGCTCCTGACTTTTCTATTCAGACTACCGCTGATGAAACTTTAGAGTCTAGCCAATTCGAAGACAAGGTATTAGCCATCTTCTTTTTTGGCGCAGACTGCCCTCCATGTCAGAGAGCAGGGCCAGATATAGAGGCTATGGTTCATCAGGAGTTTATCACTAATCCGGATTTTGCGATGATCGGTGCAGATCAGTGGAATCAGAGAGACGCAGAAGTAGACAACTTCATAGATGTCACTGGCATATCTTTTCCTGTAGGAAGACTCGGTGCCGAAATGGCAAGAGACTTTGGAACTACTTTCGACAGAATGGTCGTAGTGAACAGAGCAGGAGAGATCGTGTACAGAAGTCCATCACGAGTATCTAGCAGACTCCAAGAGGCTATAGATGTCATCCAAGATTTATTATAATCCAAAAAACATAAAAGCTATGATGTTAAGTCGTTATATCTGCCTGCTTGTATTTAGTTGTTTTGTGACGATTAGTCAGGGACAAGTGATCGACGACTTTACGTTAGATGATCTTGATAATCAGCCACTTAGTCTTTCTGAAGTTCAAGGCGACAAGATCACGGTCATAGATTTCTGGGCTACATGGTGTAGACCCTGTACCAAGGCTATGCCCAAGCTCAATAAGATCTTTAATAAGTATAAGGATGAAGGTCTGGCCATGGTGGGCATCAGCTGCGACGGACCGCGAAGTATATCTCAAGTGCCCGCAGTTGCTAACAATCTAGATATCGATTATCTCATACTGAAGGACATAGACTGTGAAGTCATGAATGACTATCAGTATCAGGCATTTCCGACGCTCATCGTTTTAGATAGCGATAACGAAGTGGTATATGTGCACGAAGGCTTCAGTGCTGGGGATGAACATGAAATAGAAGATTTTATAGTCTCACAGCTTAAGTAAGCTAGATATAAGCACTATGATAAATGTGGAAGGCTTTCGCAAGTACCTAGTACTGCTATTGCTGGTATTAACAAGCGGTGCTCTTAGTGCTCAGCTCCAGATAGCTCATCTTCTGGAGACTCAGTATGGCAAATTACCTCGTGAGATAGCAGATCCATTTCCATCGATATATGATCGAGCAGAGATCAGCTATCGCCAAAAAGCCTGGAGAGCGGAAGCTACGATAGAACAGTATCGTACCACTTTTGATGACAGAGGTTATCTGGATTTGTCTCAGTTTAGACTTGGTTACAAGAAGAAGAAGTGGGACATCAAAGTGGGCAATATCTATGAAACGCTCGGCAAAGGTGTATTACTAAGATCATTCGAATTTCCAGGTGCCTTACTTGAAGATCAAGGGTTCAGATCTCGTAATTACTTCCATAGAGATATACTAGGGGCCTCCGTAAAATATAGAACAAAAAAGTTCACGCTCCATGCCCTTCATGGCGATGTACTTAATAATACCCTTCCGCCGATATTTGAAAGATCAGATCGACGTACAGATCTCATAACTGCCTTTTCCTCTAACTTCAAATACGTTAAAGGTCATCAAGCAGAGATCATAGGTATGAGGCTCTCCGATGGATCAGGTGTGGGTTCAGTTCCTGACAGATACTATATCAGTGCAGGTGCGAGTGGGAAAATAACGAAGGGACTTAACTATTTTGGCGAGTACGCCGTCGGAGTTAATAGCGGCAATGATAGCCGTGCTATATACGCTGGTCTGAGTGGATTCACAGGTAACTTTAGTTTTTCTGTGGAGTATAAAGACTACAATGACTTCTTCTTGGGTGTAGGTATCAATGAGCCACCTGCAGCCATCAAACAACAGACGTATAGGACGCTTAATCGGAGTATACATGTATCCGATCCTCAAGAAGAGTCTGGATATCAAATCGAGCTCTTTTATAATTTTGATAGTGGCACTATCTTAAACCTTAATCACTCGCTGGCTACTAATCCTTTTGGATCTACTACCACGACGTTTAGGCAGTACTTCTTTGAGATCCAATCTTTTCTTAGCGAATCTTTCGACTTTAAGGCCTTTGTAGATTATAGCGTAGATCCATTCAAGCGTGAAGAAAACAGATTCACCATCGGCGTGTATACAGACTTTGCTATATCAAAAGACCTGCGCTTACTACCTGAGATAGAATATCAGACATTTGATAGAAACGGAAGTAGTGTATATAACTGGTCTCCCCTTCTAGGGCTTAAGATCAAGTCAAAACTCTTCGTATCTGTCCTGGGTGATCTAAGTAGTGATCCCTTCCTCCGCGATCCTGAAAGAAACTCCAAACTATATCTAGGCGGTACGGTCCGATATACTCCGTCTTACTTGCATACTTTTCAAGCCTTTGTTGGAACCCGTAGAGGAGGCCCACAGTGTACTGCTGGCGTCTGCTATGAGATCCTAGACTTCCAAGGTGTAGAAGTCCGATGGGTCGGAAGATGGAAGGTAAAGACTAGTCGCAAGAACAAGAAGAAGAGGAAAGGCGGTTTCTAATCGAGCCCGAGAAACCCACTTACCCTATCATTTTATAAAAGATTATATATTGCGCCCTGATGTTATAGGGGCCTTAGCTCAGTTGGCTAGAGTGCTTGACTGGCAGTCAAGAGGTCACGGGTTCGAATCCCGTAGGCTCCACAATGAAAGAAACTTAGGCACCTCAAAGCCGTTAGAAAAACAACTCAACTTAGAGCTCGCTCATTAAATTGAGTTGTTTTTAGTCATGCTCAGAATAGTGAAGTTGTTTTTATCTGACTTCAGGGAGCGGCTCCGCATCATTTTATGATCAACCGGCTAATACCTCTCCTATACTTTTACCTCCACTATGATTCAAAAAGGATATGGTCGTTTATTGTCGAATTCCTTTATAAAAGCAGGTGTCTGGTACTCCATTACGCACTACTGCTTGTATAATATTTATGGTGTCCATATTCAAAGAACCAGTGAAGAGAATGCTCGCGTTATTTCCACCAAAAGATACTTGTACTGGTGGAAATTCGAATCTGCAATCTACATAGCTCCCTAATGGTGCGATATCACTCCCTCCTTCAGTGATCTGGATAAAGCCTGGTAAAACTGAGATCGCGATAGTGTCTAGTCCTGTATCTGTTGTATCAGTACAGGTGGAAGAACCTATGAATACTTCATTCAAGAGCTGAGAAGGGCAAACAAGCTCATCCATCATCATGTCTACCATACTTGTATCCATCATTTCTACCATACTTGTATCCATCATGTCTACCATACTCGTATCCATCATGTCTACCATGCTCGTATCCATCATGTCTACCATACTTGTATCCATCATGTCTACCATACTCGTATCCATCATGTCTACCATACTCGTATCCATCATGTCTACCATACTCGTATCCATCATGTCTACCATGCTCGTATCAGCTACACCAGCATCATCTTGTATATATGTAGGAATAGAATCTAAATCCTCAGAACACGCCAGTACAGAAATCAGTGCAGCGCACAAAAAGGTAATAACTGGTTTTCTCAATAATGTACTTATCGAGTTCCAGTGAAAGTACACATGATTATTGATCCTGCGACATTAGAGTTGATCACTACATCTAAGTCATCTCCGTCGAAAGTACCTCCTCCATCAACTGTCACCATGACTCCAAAAAAGTCAATCGTCATAGGCGCAATAGTAAAGTTACATCCATTTAGAGTTACATCAAACATCTGTCCAGTTGAGTCCTCTAATCTCAAGTTATTGCCTGTACCTGTAACTGTAACAAACGTAGGTCCCAGAGCAGACGGATCAGTACATAAAGATGTTCCATTATACGTCCCCATAACTGTCTCAGCGGTACAATCATCGTCTGAACCACATGAAAACATGAAGGCAGCAAGAACAAAGAATAGTATAGTTTTTTTAAACATAATTAATTTTTATAGATAACAGAACGAAGAATCTAAACACGAATTGTCGATGTGAATAGAAGTTGTTCTTTTATAATGAACCGAGAGATCGGGCTATATAAACATCATATCCACATCTTTCTTTTCGGGTGGTAAATTTACCCTAATTCTTGGTTTTAAGCTCTTATATGCACATCAATTTAACTGCCTCAGCCCTCTTCAGAATATCTATCAAACATCTAAATCTTAAGGAAATACTAAATAACTACAGTGGGGAAGTATGGCCAACATGTAAGGAAATGGAGATAAGAGATAGAGGCATAGCTACGGGCATATTTGCAGCATTATTTGAAATGAAATTTTAACCATGAAAAAAATAACACAAATATTTTCACTCGTCTTTTTATTTGTCGGTGCAGTATCGACTTCTTATGGACAAGCACAAAAAGTTCAACTAGTCCAGACGCCTGGTCAATTTGAAACAGAATCCCTTATGTTAACAGCCGGCGATTATCAGTTCGAGATTGTTAATGAGGGTGTCAATCATGAAGTAGGGTTTGTTCTTGCTCCAAAAGGCAAGACCGATCAGCCGAATCATATCAAAGAGGCTTACGTAAAAGCTCCCGTGAAGGATGGTACTAGCTCTATGACTAATGTCGTATCACTTGCACCAGGTGAGTATGTTTTCTTCTGCCCTCTTAACCCTACAAAAGAATACAACTTGACAGTAAAGTCAGTAGAAAACATCCGTCTTGAGCAGATGACTGGGAAGTTTACAACTGAGAGTTTAATGCTAAGTGCTGGTGACTACCAATTCGAAATAGCTAATAATGGTGTAGATCATGAAGTTGGTTTTGTTCTTGCTCCAAAAGGTAAGACTGATCAGCCTAATCATATCAAAGAGGCCTATGTAAAAGCTCCTGTAAAGGATGGTTCTAGCTCTATGACTAACATCGTATCACTTACACCAGGTGAGTATGTTTTCTTCTGTCCTCTTAACCCTACAAAAGAATATCCGCTCACAGTTAAAGAGGTAGAAAACATCCGTCTTGAGCAGATGACTGGGAAGTTTACAACTGAAAACTTAATGCTGGATGCTGGTGACTACCAATTCGAAATAGTTAACAACGGTGTAGATCATGAAGTAGGATTTGTTCTTGCTCCAAAAGGTAAGACTGATCAGCCTAATCATATCAAAGAGGCTTATGTAAAAGCTCCTGTAAAGGATGGTTCTAGTTCTAAGACTAACATCGTGACACTTACACCAGGTCAGTATGTTTACTTCTGCCCTCTTAACCCTACAAAAGAATACAACTTAACTGTAAAGTAATATTCCCCTTATCCTAACCAACGTACTTAAAAAGCTCTAATGACCTATGGTTGTTAGGGCTTTTTCTATGGACAAGCAATCACTATACTTTCGTTATTCTCCTCTTTGCAATTGCATAGCAAAAAAACCAGTCAGCGCTGCCATAACAGCATGAAGTGCAACCCCCGCCAAGAAGATGTCATAGCCAGCACGATATCCTGTGAATAGAGCTACAGCCGTACCGATATGAAAGACCAGCAATACCTTAGTAAAGCCCGTTGCCGGACCATGCCCAAAGTTTTTCCATACTAATAATGCATAATATCCTACAGCCAGCGCTGCAGCACCGAACATCCGATTCCACATGATAGCTAGTGGACCGGCATCTTCGGCGCCAGGAAGGAGATGGGGAACTAAGAAGAAGGCAATGCCAGCAGAGATTTCAAGAATGGCGGTTATGAGTACAAAAGTTCGCATGCTTACTACGGATTTTCTTTATGTTATAATTATACGATTATCTCCCGGATGACTCGTATAATAGGTCGCTATGCTTATTTTGGCGCACTAAATAACTTCTCGATGACTACTATAAATACGAGATACAATGGCCTCATTAATCATGAGTCTGGCAAGTCCTATGACATCAGGCAAAAACAAACTTTTTGTACCGATGACCATGAGCCACTTGTCGCAACGTACGATCTGACTCGACCTCTTAACAAGGGCATCCTTCAAGGTAGACCTCATACCATGTGGAGATATAAAGAACTTCTTCCGATATGGGATGACGAACATATCGTCAGTCTAGGTGAAGGCTTCACTCCTATACTTGGATTACAGAAGCTTGCTAGGCAATATGGCATGAAGTCCTTACTGGTTAAAGAAGAAGGTGGAAACCCTACTGGTTCTTTTAAATCTAGAGGCCTGGGCATGGCTGTAAGTAAAGCTAAAGAATTAGGTACCAAAGAGTTTTCCATACCCACTGCAGGAAATGCTGGAAGTGCCCTTAGCGCGTACTGTGCTAAGGCTGGCTTAACAGCGCATATCTACATGCCTAAGGCAACACCAAAGATGTTTCAACTAGACTGTGAGATTA
>CAYYBR010000049.1:0-21028 GCA_964470035.1 uncultured Saprospiraceae bacterium | reverse complement strand
CTTTTCCCACTGTACCACAAGCCCCAGTAATGAAGACTTTTTTATTCTTCCAAAAATTATCCATATTTTTCAAAACGTAAATTGATTTTTAAAATACTCTATATGACTCTCAATGGTTTGATCATCAGAGTTGATGTATGAAGAACTTGCTGAAGTGCTTCTCATCGAGTGATGCTGATCTACAAACAAAACTTCTAAATCGGTATATACTTTTTTGACCTTCTCTACAACTTCATTAATTGAGTAATTATAACTTAAAATATTATGGATTCCCGATGTAATTGAATCTTGCGTACAGACATCTGATATAATCTTACCTATGCGCTCAATACTAATAAATGGCCTTTTTTGATTACCACTACCTTCTACAACTATCCTTCCTTTATAGTGTGCTTCGAATAAAAACTTATTAACGACAGACTCCAATCTGACACAAGGGTTATAACCAAAGACATTTGCAGACCTCAGAATATACGTGCGTGTAGGTTTCTTTATGGTCATTACGTGACGCTCAGCGTTCAACTTTGAGGCACCATAAAAGGATTTAGGTGAAGTTGCATGAGATTCATTTACTATTGCACCTGCAGTATCTCCGTATACAGACATACTACTTAAATGAATGAATTTATTTATGCCATCTTCTTTTCTCACCAACCGTACTAAGTTACTGGTACCCCAGTTGTTCACTTGGTCAAACTTATGAGCACTAGAATCAGCAAAAGGTGTTGAAACCACTGCTGCCAAATGCACTAATACATCCACCCCATTAATAGCTTTTTCTAAATTAAAACCATCTAATATATCTCCATGTATAAAACTAACCTTAGCAGGATACGAGAAATTAGAGCCAAGAAAGAGGTTAGTGTTTTTCCTAGATAAGTTATCATAGATAACTACTTCATTTACTATGTCATTTTTAACCAAGTGCTTGATTGCACTGTAGCCAATATAACCCGCCCCTCCTGTTATCAATACCTTCACTTAGTAATTAATTCTGTGTGCAAACCACATTCATTTTTTTGTTGTCCGTTCCATCTTCCCATTCGCTCACTACCATCGCTTCTTTGTGTGCATGGTGCGCAGCCAATACTCAAATAGCCCTTTTCTTCTAATGGATGAGCGGGAAGATTATATTCTTTGCGATAGGTCCAGATATCTTTCGCATTCCAATTAAGAAGAGGATGGTATCTAACTGTATTATGAGGACCCTTTTCTTCTGATTTCATTAGAGCCCGAATTGCACTTTGGCCTTTTCTTACACCTGATATCCAGATGTCATATTCTATTAGTACTTCCTTTAATGGTTCAACTTTGTTGATCGAGCAGCACTTCTCCGTATCAGAACAAAAATGGAGTCTTCCTTGATGATCTCTCTGATCAATCATTCCAGTCGAGGAAACTAGGTCAATAGTATTTAATGAAAGTAAATCTGAAACTTTATCCCTAAATGCAATTGTCTCTGGAAAGTGATAACCAGTGTCTATAAAATAAATTGGTATTTCGCTATTAATCCTAGAGATTAAATGTAATAAGGGAATACTATGCGTCTGAAACGAAGAGCTCAAAAAGATCGTCTTATCCTCTGATAGATAGGTTTTTATTCTATTTTCAATAATTTGAACTTCGTTCTTGATGTTTTCTGTCATCATGAATTAAAGACTACGTAATGATTTCTTCACCATATCTCTTCAAGGTTTTTTGATATTCTTTCCACTGGCCAATGTCTAACCATGACCCTTCATTGATAGGAAAAACTCCTACTTTCCCTGAACGCGCTATGATCTTCTCCATTAGGTGAGTAATATGAAAAAACTGATTTTCTGGGATTTCTTCTAATAAGTGAGGTTCTAAAATGTAAAGACCGGCATTTACCAAAAAAGTGAACTCAGGTTTTTCTACAAGACTTTTGAGACACCCTTCATCATTCGTTTCAAAGGTTCCATATGGGATAGTCATGTTTTTGATAAAAGCCACTGCAGTCATTTCGTTTTTGTTCTCCTTATGGTATTTATACATCCCAGAATAATCCTCCTTGATAATGACGTCACAATTAGAAACAAAAAAGGTCGAATCAATCTGCCCTCTGAAATATGACAAACTGCCTGCTGTGCCAAGTGCCTTTTCTTCTTCGTGATATTCTATATTATACTCTTGCGTAGTAAGGTTATTGAAATAGGCCTTAATCATGTCCGACTTGTAGTTCACTGAAAAATGAAAATCACTGCAACCATCTTCTATAAAGTTGTCCATGATAACCTGTATAATAGGTCTCTTGCCTATTGGCACAAGTGGTTTTGGGATGATATTAGTTATTGGTTTAAGTCTTGTACCTTGACCTCCTGCCATGATAATGACTGGCAGATTAAGCGTTTTGCCACTTACTCTGCGCTGGTTTTGAATTAGGTCCTCCCAAAATATAATTTCTTTTATGGTGTTATTTGTGTTAAGTACAGGCATATATTCGATCCGAAACTCTAGCATAAGAGCCTTTATTTCTTCGCGATTATCACTAACTGAAGCCACTCTAATATCCTCACGGAGTGCCTTATGTACTGCCACTTCAAAAGTCTGATGCTTAATAAAATATCGTTGTATATCACCGATACTCAACAACCCTTTAAATTGTTGCTTTTCCATGACTAAAAGCAATTTAATATCAAGCTCATCCATCTTGCGAAGAGCGATATTTAATGTGTCCTTAGGACTGATTGAAAGCTTTTCTTTGGCGTACTTTTTCGGTCTCATATTGAGGCTAATCTATCTATAAGTGATAATATGGCTCCGCCGTCAGTAAGTCTGAAAGACTTAAGGTCAAATTTTGAACTTGAATAAAAAAGTTCAATCATATCTTTCTTGTAGCTCTAAGCTACCTTCCTAGTAGACCTTAATTTTGTTAAATATTTAGAGTCTACTTTTATTTTTAATCCCATGCCAAGGGATTCTAGTGTAATTATAAAATTGTGATTGTTAGACTCAACTAGATAGCCCTTTAATCCTGTGAGTTCTCCACCTATAATCTGGATCTCGTCTCCTGGAGTATAAGTGCTATCTTGAAGTCCTATATCGTCTATTTCTCCCACAACTCTCTTCATAATATCCATATCAGACTGTCGAATCGCAGATAGACTTCCTGAGAAATGAAGAAAGCTATAAACATGAATATGTTGGAGTACTTTGATATACTCTGATCGATCGATCTTAACAAACACATGTGATGGAATCAAGGCACACTCTGATTTCTTCTTGCGAGAGGCATATTGCTTTAGTTTTTTTTGAATAGGAACATAAGCTTCTATATCCTGGTCTTGCAAATCTCGCACTAGTCTTTTCTCACACCTGAACTTACATTTTACTGCATACCAGCACTTGTGATCAACTGGTATTTGGTCTTTGATGCTCATACTACCACTGTATTTTTATCCCAGATCAATAATGGTGCTTTCTGAAAGTCTTCAATAACACCCTTGTTCCATTGTTCTGCAGTGTAGTGAATATATCTGATCCGTCGATCTATGAGCTTTTCAGCTTTGACAATTAATTGAGTGAGGTAGTTCACTTCTAACTGACCAACTAACACCAAGTCGATAATAGGAGCATCTTGACCATTGGCAAATGGTCCGGATAGATAAGCCTGTTCTAAGTCGCCAAGGCGCTCAATAATATTCAGTACTAATTTATCTATACCAAGATGCTTTCTTACGATGCCGTTGATCTCATTATAGAGCGGATGATGCGTATTCGCCTGGTATATTTTTTTATTTCCATCAGGGTGGGAGATCAACATACCAGCACCTTCCAGTCTATTGAGTTCAAGACGTACTGCATTTGTACTTTCGTCAAACTCTTCAGCAAGCCCTCTCAGGTAAGAGGTGGTATGAGGATTTAAAAAGAATTTAAGCAAAAGCTTAATCCTTGTTTTTGATGATATGATATTGGCTAACAAGTTCTACAATAGAATGAGTAGTAAATTTACTCGTTGTGGTGGACATTTCATAGGAGACTGTAGAATATCTTTAGCTTTTGAGCACCTTTCTCCTTTTCATCTCATCCAGTGTCATCTGCGCCATCTCCAATAGAACTGGTGCTTTCTGAAGTAATCTTTGGTATATATGCACCCACTCCTCCTGCAAATATTCATGAGCCACCATATTACGAAGTTCTCGGATTTCATTCATCTCTTTTCTCGATGAGATGAATCCCATTTTTTCGGCCTGGTTCATATTATCAATCCATGTATCTCTATGTTCTGCAAGTACTTGAAGTACAGTCCTGAGTAATTGATTAGTAAGTACTTCATACATCCGCATGAACCTTGATGAAAATGAATCAAGAATCTCGTATTCTTGATGGCTCATATCAGTAGAAAGTTCGATCTTCTGAGATCGGTCTAAAGAATAACGAAGAAGATCAGATGACCTAGACAGAACAGTAATCTCTTCTTTCAACAACCTTTTTAATACTTCTCCTGAGCTCATAAGGATATAGCAGTTGTAAGGGCAACTTCTTTCATGATATGCTGATCAGTTCTTCTAAATGTCAAAATATCTATCTTTTGATCTCCATGCATGGTTATGAAATCCCATCTAATCTTTGAAATCTCATCAAAAGTTAATTTTCGATCTCCGAGAATTATTAGATCAATATCTCCACCCTGCATATTATCATCAGCTCTACTCCCAAATAAATAGACGTCACATGAGGGTTCAATACCTTTTATTATTTCTATCAATGTATCATGTTCTTCTCTACTTATGCGCATACATGGATTGTTAACTACACAAAATTAAAGGAAAAATATCTAGTCTTTACTTGAGCACAACTTCGACTATTGTTGATGCTTAAAACTATCCCCTCTTTGTTCTCAGCAATTATTGGAGGGTCATACATCATATCATTGAGAATTATTGTAAAAAATCAGTGGGAGGCCACCCTTCAGCAGGGCGTGCGTGGCTAAAATTGCTATTTAAGTTTTGCAAAAAGAACACACCTTGCACCCGCTATCCCTTCTTTGTTCTGAGTGAACTGTCAAGCTTTAGCATGAGGGGAATGAATCACGCTGAAAGCGTGAGAAAGGGGTGAGTATAAAATCTACTGTGTTAACTAATATCGTTTATCCAGCAAATATCTCTTGCACGTCCATATCAAATCCATCTACGATCTGGCTACCGACTTTCTCTCCAGAAATAAATGGTTTACTACCTATGTATTTCCCTTCCTTGAGGTTATAGATAAGTACACTTTGCTCACTAGGTGATACGATCCAGTACTCTTGGACACCATTCTCTTCATAGAGTTCAAATTTTTCTTTCATCTCTCTTTGAGCATTGCCCGGAGAAAGTATTTCTATGATAAGATCAGGAGCTCCTGTGCACCCTTGTTTTGTGAGTTTTTCTTGATCACATATCACACATATATCTGGTTGGATCACGGTCGATTGATCATTTTTTGATAACACAACATCGAACGGTGCATCATAGACTTTGCAATTATGACCTCTTAAGTAAACATGTAGTGCGGAGGCAATCGTCAAGGAAATAGACTGATGAGACCTATTTGGTGCAGGACTCATCTTAAAGATATGCCCCTTAATTAGCTCTACCCGCTCTTTAAATCGCCATGTCAGATAGTCAGCATAGGTATACTTTTTACTTAGATCCAGTTGATCAAGACTTGTGATCATAATTAAAGGTATTAATTCAATAATTACTAAAGATAACTCATTCTTTCCACCCTCTTAATCTATCACGCAGGAGAGTGGCAGTCTCTTTAAAAGGAGAGGATCTTAGGAAAAAACATAGGCGTAGTTACTGCCACAACTACTCTTGGAGTCAAAACAACAAAACGTCGATCACTATTAAGGCATTATATCCTCACACCCTTTAGAGATAAGGAAGGCATATATCAAGGATACACAATCTCGCTCCCATTAAGACCAGTGTAGGTATATATCAAGATGCGCAATCTGGCACTCTTTAGGGCTGGGGTAAGTATAGAATTTGAATAAAGAGATGACCATCCACTCTAGAGTGCACAATCTAGCTTTATTTAGGACCAGGTAAGTCACTCTTTCAAATGACAAAGGCCTTATCAAGATCCACCTGAGGCCCAGACAACTTTTGAGGAAACATTCTCCCATCTTTATAACACTGAAGCTTCCTTACATCCATAGGCTCACCGAGCCCTTCGGGCCTTCCAGAGGCAGGTAAACTCAATGATCCTCAGCAGATTATCGCACTCTATCGCCCCAGGGTTGGTATAGAAGAGATTATTTCAAGTTCATTTCAAAACTGAAGAACCCCAATATAAAAAATGAGTATTGAGTCGCCTTTCATTGCGCCATTGCATCCCTAACAATCTTCCTTCCTATCACAAAAAACGAACTTAAAAACCCTCCTAAAAATCCTCCCAAAATCAAGGCTTTCAGCAGCGAAGAAGCATTTCTCACAGGAAAAAACGTCTGATCAATTACCTGAAAAGTAGGAGTACCTCCTTGTAGTAACATCTCTAATCTCTTCTTACTTCTGACGGATTCTTCATACTCTTGATTAGCCTTCGATACATCACGCTCGAGTTTACTAAGATTAATAGAGGCTTGACTTGAAGACACTCCACGATTCCGATCTTTTGTATAGGCGAGTCGACCTTCGAGAGAGCTAAGGACTCTAAGAAGGGAGTCCGCCTCCGCCGAAACGACCTCAAATGCCCTTTGAGGTGCACCTATCTTATCTTCGATATAGAAATCTTGAAGTTCTTCATATATACCCTCTATAAGTCTCATAGAAAGATTCTCCTCTCTGGTTTTAACAGAAAGCCTGAATATCTCTGTATCCTCATTATAGCTTGTAGTTGCTAATCCTTTATTTCCTGTGATATTATTGCCAGACACAAGATCATGTATGATACTCAGTGCTCTCAATTCTTTAGGAACAAACTCATCTAAATCATCTCGAGAAAAAAGAAAGTCTTTAAGATGTAGATTCTTGTACTGCTCCACCATTTTCTCTTCTGCCCACTTTTTATCCAGTCCATATAGCTTAATCAGATGGTTAGCTAGATAATCTCTTCTATCACCGATGACATCTTGAGACAAGAGGACTTGGTGTATGATCCTACCCGATCTCGCCAGCTCGGTGATCTTATTATTGCCGATACCTCGAAGTTCTATCTGACCATCGAGATTGAGGAATGCGTTTTGGTCATTCTGATCATTCTCTGTTACCATAAAACTAAGTCCAGTAGTATAGGTCGTCTCTTGCATCTTCGCCCGTACTGCAAAAACTGCAGCACCTATGATGGCAACACCTAGTATGATCCACTTTTTGCCCCAGAGTTCGAGCCAGAACTCGCGTATTTTTAGGATCAACTCCTTCAATGTGATCTCATCATCCTGGTAGTAACTAGGAGGAGGTGGTGTCTGTGGATTTTGTTTATTCACTTGTAGAAATAGTATTTTAGGGTTGTTTCTGTTCTTTCACTTCACCTGTGTCAGGGTTGACATGGATAAACACACCTTCTTTAAGCTTGGGATATTGAGATGACTGTGTCGTCGCTGATGATGAGAGCGCTCTTGACTTAATTATGTGGATAGTAGCTCCTTCTGATGGTGTTGGATACTTTATCTTAAAAAGCCTTTTTACACTATTCTCTATTGACCCGTTGGCTTGCTCTACCACTATCGATATGCGATCTTCCTTATCATGAAGTCCTCCTGCATACGAATTCAGATACCATAGTGCATCTTTCCCTTTTTGGTAGGGAGCCTCGATGATCTTTCCAGATAGAGCACTACCTCGTGTATGTCCAAGTTTTATGAAAATACTATTTCTCTTCTGCGGCACAACCACTATATCTCCCTCCTGAAGAACAGTACGAGTTATATCTCCTAAAACCCTATATCTCTTCTCTTCATCACCTTCTTGTATTTCATCAAGTCTTTCAATATATATCCCATTTACTAGTGCTTCTTGAGTTAAACCTCCCGCTTTGGTTATTAGGCCCCTGATCGTTTCATTCACTTCAGTAATAGCATATAATCCTGGGCTGGCCACTTCTCCTTCGACTGATACAAAAGCAGTCTGTCCAAAATTTTCCTTACTCAACGCTACCAACTCATCATCTGCCAGTAAAGGAAATTCTTCCGAACCCTCTATCAGGTCAAAAGACTCGTCCACACGTAAGTCAAAAACTTGCATTTCATTGTTTGCATTATTTCTATAGACCTGTATGCGTCCTGAAGCTTCTTTCTTCAACCCTCCAGATAAGGTGATAGCCTCTTTTATCGTCATACCATTATGAAAGGCCAGGGCATCAGGGTTCCGAAAACTACCACGAGTATTGATGCTTGATTCATCAGTAAACTCTGAGGAGCTTAACACTATAACTTCATCCCATGGCTGGAGAGGGATGTTATGATCACCATTAGGGTTACTTATAGCCTTGCGGATGTTTACTTCCAGATAGCGCTTCTTGTCTCTATTACTCACGTCACTTCTCAGGATATAACCTATATTTTCGGCTTCCGGTCTTAGACCACCTGCGAGAAAGATAGCTTGTGACAAACTCACTTTGGCATCGGTATCAAAAGGATATTTGACTTCTTTGCGGACCGCTCCTTTCACCTTGATAACTGATTTATCTACATATGTCCGAAGATCATTAATCACAAGTCTGTCTTGGTCTTGCAGCTCAAGGTTGTCAGCACTTGTGGCATCTTTTATTAGATGTTCAAGATTTAATTCTATGAGCTGAAAAGTGCTATCTCTCTTGAGCCTTACAAGCAGCGCTCGATCAAGTTGGGCTTCCCTAGTCATCCGAGCCTTTCTAAGTAAGTCTGACACTTTCTGGGTGCTGGATAATGCGTAAGAGCCTTCCTGCTGCACAGCTCCTTCGACATAGACCACATCTTTAGCTCTATCAGATATGAGCGCTATGCTCACCTCGTCACCTTGCATCAAAGGGAAGGGCCTTCTATTCTCTCTAAGGTCTCTTAGGTTGATATCCAAGAATTGAAGCCGATCATCTGCGTATCGCTGTATTTGGACCACCTCTTGTACAGCTTCTGCACGCAGTCCGCCAGCATAAGCAATCAGATCTTGAAGGTTCTCACGGCCATACATCTCGTACCGCATCGGCCTCAAAACCGCGCCATTGATACGAACAACGTCACCTAACGGTGCTACTCTCACAAGTGCATTATCTTCTAGATAAAAATCCGCTTGGGCACTAGGGTCATTGATGAGCTGATAGAGGTCCAATCTTTTTTTGCCTCTTGATGTTATCACCTCGATATTTCTTACACTACCTATCTCTGTGGGCCCTCCAGCCGCTACAAGGGCATGCCAAGCAGTATTAGTCGCTTCTAACAAGTAGGTGCCTGGACGTTCTACCTCTCCTATAACATTTACGATAAGTGATCTCGGCTTTAAGACACTCGCAGTAAATTGATCTGACTGAAATCTAAAGTAGTTACTATACCTCTTACGGAGAAGTTCTCTAACATCTCCCCATGGCATGCCTTTCACATTGACCTTTGGGAGACTTTCTCCAAGTACTACAAATCCAGCATCATTCACTGTAAGTACCGCATCCATCTGCGATAGGCCAAATATCGCCACAGCTATCTCGTCACCACTCCCTAAGACATAAGCATCTGGGACTTTGACTATATCTCCCGGACTAAAGACCTTCAGACTATCTGCTTTTAAAAATGCATGTCCGTAGATATCTGAGGCGGGCTGCAAATCATTCATCACTGTATCCATCTGCCTGACTAGAGAGTCAAGTGCATTTAGATCAAATTCTGCATTCGTTGGATCGAGGATGATATTGATACTCGACTCAGGAGATGATAAATTCACAGGAATCTGGGCAGTATCAACTTGTGCGACACTAGATGTGCAGAACAAAAGAAGTAGGCCTAAATGGGTAAGAATCTTCCCTATATGCATAAGGTGTGGAGTGTATGGACTTTTAGTCAGTAATTACGCTTTCGCAAATGTAGGGTATTTTGGTGCTTTTCAGATTCAGCTGATGAAAGGATATGACATCACTTTTCTTAAAGTTTTACTATGGCTATGAAATAGTTCTATTTCAATCATTCATACTCGATAGCCATCTGCCAGTTTCGTCGAATTAAGAATTGCCCTAGAAACAATAAGAATCCGCCATATAGCAAGCAATGAATCAGAAAACTATAGTCCATACTATTCCCATATAATAGAGCATTGCGCGTATTTATTATAATGCCTGCTACTGGATTAACATAGAGCAAGATCTCAAGCTTCCCTGTAAACGATTCTAATGGGAATATAGCAGGTATGGTCCAAAAGCCCAACATTACTAACATCACCCAAAGATGTCCGACATCTTTGGCATAGATACCTATAGTTGCAAGTATCATGCTCGCACCATAGCATATAACAAAGTGATTGATCAACAAAAGAGGAATCCATATAATTTCCCAGAAGACAGGTATTCCTCCAATCAAACTAGCCGAGATATATGCTAGGAGATTAAAAGACAGCCCCATAAAAACTGATAAAGTCTTTGAAAGAAAAAGATCAGGTATATGCACCTTCACATTTTGAATCAGGTATGCCTTACTTCTAAGAAGAATCAAAGACTGATTGGTACACTCTGAAAATGACATCCACAAAATGATAGCACTGAATATGTAAAATCCAAAGTTCTCGCTCCGCAAATTACCTAACCAAGTAAAAACAAACAGGTATATTCCTAACTGAAACAACGGATTGATTAAAGCCCAAACTAAGCCAAGTCGAGTATTGTAGTATCTCCGCTTGAAGTCTACAAGGGCAAGTTTCCAGATCAATTCTAATCTATTGTTCTCAGGAATTTGCTCAGCAAATGGCCTAATAAGCGAATTAATAAAACCCATGTTAACTAGCGCCTGCGTTTTCGAAAGATTCTTTATACATGGGTATGACAATTTCTGGCTTGTCAACTAACTTTGGAACTCCCTTATCTATCCACATTACACGCGTACAGTACTTTTTGATGATTGACATACTATGGCTGACCATAATAATAGTTTTCCCATCTATGATTGTTTGTCTGAATGCTTCATTCGACTTTTTCTTAAAATCAATATCACCAACGCCACCGAAAAACTCATCTAATAAAAAAATATCAGCGTTGGCATGCATAGCAATCGAAAACGTCAAACGTTGTCTCATGCCGCTAGAAAAATTTTTCACTGGAACATCAACAAATTCTGTTAGACCAGCGAAATTCAATATTTCTTCAAATTTTTCTCCAATCTGCCTAAAACTCAGCCCTAGAATACTCCCATTAATGTAGACGTTATCCCTGGCACTCAGATTAGGATCTATGCCCATACCTAATGCCAATCTCATAATCCTTCCTTTAGTTCGAATAAGAGACCCTCTATCAGGTCGCATGGAACCCATTATGAGGTTTATCAAAGTGGACTTCCCACTACCATTACTTCCTATGATGCCAAAAACTTCCCCCGATACAACATCAAAACTTACATTTTGAACAGCCTTGATAAGTTGACTTCCTTTCTTTCGTGCAAACACATTGATAAGAGAATCTCTTATGGTCAGGTGTTGTGTCCGTTGTGCATAAAAAGACTTATTTACTTCTTTAAGCTGTATTACAACTTGGCTATCCATATTACTATAGCAAATTGAACAATTTTAATATTGATATATCAATTCCAAACTGACGCAAGATTAGTTCTTTATTTTTGTAGCAAACATACTCTCTTTTGAAAGGAATTATCCTCGCTGGCGGCTCTGGCACTAGACTATACCCCATAACCAAAGCTATCTCCAAGCAGCTCATGCCCATCTATGATAAGCCGATGATTTATTATCCGCTTTCTGTGCTCATGCTCTCAGGTATACGGGATATACTGATCATCACAACACCAGAGGACTCATCATCTTTTCAGCGACTGCTCGGCGATGGTAGTGATCTCGGATGTAGGTTTTCTTATGCCAAACAAGAAGTGCCAAATGGGCTCGCGCAAGCCTTTGTGATCGGTGCGGACTTCATTGGAAGCGATTCAGTAGCACTCATACTTGGAGATAATATCTTCTATGGTTCAGGATTTAGCCACCTTTGTCAAAAAAGTGCTTCTCTTACGTCTGGAGCACAGGTTTTCGCCTTTCAAGTACATGACCCCCAGCGGTATGGCGTAGTTGAGTTTGATGACGATCATAAAGCCGTATCTCTAGAAGAAAAACCAGCACACCCTAAATCCAATTATGCTGTCCCTGGGCTCTATTATTATGACAATCAGGTCGTAGAGTATGCCGAAAACCTAGCGCCTTCTACCCGAGGAGAATATGAGATCACTGACCTTAACAGGATATATCTAGAGAAAGGTTCTTTGCAAGTAGGCATCATACCACGAGGCACTGTTTGGTTAGATACAGGGACTTTTGACTCACTTTCAGACGCCACAGAATACGTACGTGTCATCGAAAAAAGACAGCAAAATAAAATTGGTTGTATCGAAGAAGTAGCCTACCGCATGGGCTTCATTAGTGAAGATCAACTCATCAAATTAGCCGAGCCGCTTAAGAAAAGTGGATATGGTTCTTATCTTTTAAGACTTTTAAAATAGACTATGAAAATAGCTATCACCGGTGGTGCTGGATTTATAGGATCACATCTTGTACATCTCTTAGTAACTAAATACCCAGATTATCAGATTATTAATCTTGATAAGCTCACCTATGCTGGAAATCTGGCGAACTTAAAAGAGATAGAAAATCACCCCAACTATATCTTTGAAAAAAGAGACATTGTAAAT
The DNA here is from genome assembly GCA_964470035.1 of uncultured Saprospiraceae bacterium. Classification (GTDB taxonomy): domain Bacteria; phylum Bacteroidota; class Bacteroidia; order Chitinophagales; family Saprospiraceae; genus JAJRXG01. The sequence continues at coordinate 8,223 of CAYYBR010000049.1, read as the reverse complement.
ACTCAGTCCATCTCAGATTTTTTTGTCACCCATCAACCAGATGCATTAATACACCTTGCAGCAGAATCTCATGTGGATAGATCGATAAGCGACCCGCTATCTTTTATTAATACAAATCTAGTTGGTACGGCAAACCTCCTTATAGCGGCTCGGGATGCATGGAAAGATAACTATGCAGGAAAGCTATTCTATCATGTCTCTACTGATGAAGTTTTTGGCTCACTGGCCCTTGGTAGGGATAGCTATTTCGTAGAAGATACGCCCTATGATCCTAAAAGCCCATATTCGGCTTCCAAGGCTGGTTCTGATCATCTTGTTCGGGCTTTCCACCATACATATGGACTTCCTGTGATCATATCTAATTGTTCTAACAACTATGGCCCTTATCAATTTCCAGAAAAACTAGTACCGTTATTTATCAATAATATTCTGCTGAAAAAACCTCTACCCGTCTATGGAAAAGGGATAAATGTAAGAGACTGGCTATATGTAGTGGATCATGCAAGAGCCATCGACACGATCTTTCATACTGGTAAGAAGGGAGAGACTTATGCCATAGGTGGAGACAATGAGTGGTCCAACATCGACTTGATCAGGTTACTTTGTAGACTTACAGATGAAAAACTTGGTAGATCTAAAGGTGACAGCGACCAACTAATCACTTATGTAAAAGACAGAGCTGGACACGACCTTCGATACGCTATAGATGCGACCAAACTAAAAACAGAACTCGACTGGAAACCTTCTCTTCAGTTTGAAGAAGGGCTTAGTAAAACCATAGATTGGTATCTGAACAATCAAGCATGGCTCAAGTCAGTAACTAGTGGTGATTATCAGAAGTACTATGAACAACACTACCAGAATCGCTAGGTAATATCAGTATTTGACATTCTCGAGATCTGAAGTCATCATTTCTTCGATCATGTCTTCTAGGCTATATTTTGGAACCCAACCAAGTTTTTTCTTTGCCTTGGATGCATCTCCTATCAATAAATCCACTTCAGTGGGGCGATAGTAGGCAGGATCCACCTTTACTACTGTGTCATTCATCCGAATATCACAATCAGCATAAACACTTGACAACTTAGTTGAATCAATACTATCTACTAATCCTTTCTCATCAGATCCAGACCCTTCAAATCTAAGTGAGATGCCTACATGTTCGAAACTCATTTTTATAAAGTCTCTTACACTAGTAGTTATACCTGTTGCAATAACCCAATCTTCTGGTTGATCATACTGAAGTATCCTCCACATAAGCTCTACATAGTCTTTAGCATGACCCCAATCACGCTTTGCATCCATATTCCCTATATATAGTCTGTCTTGTTTTCCAAAAACAATAGCAGCGATGGCACGTGTTATTTTTCGGGTTACAAATGTTTCTCCTCTACGAGGACTTTCGTGATTAAAAAGAATGCCATTACAGGCATACATATTATATGCCTCTCTATAGTTAACGGTTATCCAATAAGCATATAGTTTAGCTACCGCATATGGTGATCTTGGATAAAAGGGTGTAGTTTCAGATTGTGGCACTTCTTGTACTAGACCATATAACTCAGATGTTGATGCCTGATAGATTTTTGTTTTTTCAACTAAATCTAATAATCTGACCGCTTCTAATATTCTTAGCGTGCCGATGCCATCTACATCTGCAGAGTACTCTGGTTCTTCAAAACTTACCTTCACATGTGACATCGCTCCCAAATTATAAATTTCATCAGGCTCGACTTGTTTTATAATTCTAATAATATTAGTACTATCACTTAAGTCCCCGTAGTGAAGCACGAACTTTCTATTATCAACATGTGGATCTTCATATAGATGATCAATCCTAGCAGTGTTAAGAAGAGACGTCCTTCTTTTGATACCATGTACTTCGTAGCCTTTTTCTAATAAAAGCTCAGCGAGATATGATCCGTCTTGTCCTGTAACACCAGTAATTAAGGCCTTTTTCATAAATGTTCTGCTATGAAATTTTTATATGTTCTCTCTAATCCTTCTTTTAAAGACATGCTAGACACCCATCCTAAACCATGCAGCCTCCTAGAGTCCATCAGTTTACGCGGAGTGCCATCTGGTTTTGTGGTATCTCTGACAATATCTCCCTTATATTGGACAACTTCCTTGATTAGCTTTGCTAACTCATATATAGAAATCTCGTCTCCAGTTCCAACATTTATAAACTCCAATTCATTATATCGTTCCATAAGGAATAGACAGGCATCGGCAAGGTCATCTACATGCATGAACTCACGTAGTGGACTTCCAGTTCCCCAGATGGTCACTGATTCTGAGTCATCAATTTTTCCTTCATGAAATTTTCTAATCAACGCTGGGATAACATGTGACTTCTCAAGATCATAATTGTCACCAGGACCATAAAGGTTTGTGGGCATGGCTGATATAAAATTACAATTGTATTGCATACGGTAGTTCTCACAGAGTTTTATTCCTGCAATTTTCGCTATCGCATAGGGCTCATTTGTTGATTCTAAATAACCTGACAAAAGACTCTTTTCGTTCATGGGCTGAGGTGCCAACTTGGGGTAAATGCATGATGAGCCCATGAATAGTAATTTTTTTACATGATTCGTATAAGCGGCGTGAATGACATTCGCTTCTATCATCAAGTTATCATATAGAAATTCTCCTCTATAAGTATTATTCGCTAGAATTCCTCCGACCTTAGCAGCTGCTAAAAACACATAATCCGGTTTTTCATCTGTAAAGAACTGATTAACATCTGCTTGACTTCTTAAGTCCAACTCTGCAGAGGTTCTTAACGCAAAATTCTCATGTCCTTTTTCCCTCAGCGCCCTTAACACTGCGGATCCCACCATCCCTCTGTGTCCAGCTATATAAATTTTATCTGTCTTCTCCATAACTAATTTCTCGATCTCTTAAGGATCGATATTTACGTAAGTGGCTGCAATATAATCTGCTTTTCTTCTTCTCATATTGAATGTTTCGATGTGTTATCCGCAAGTAAACGTTTCAAAGCTCCTGTCTCTCACTTTTATGTACATTTGCCTCGCTTTTAACGCGATCTAGAAAACAAAACTCACGAATTACTAAGTATGGAAGTAGCTAAAGCATCAGGAAAATTAGGGATTCTAGTACCCGGGATGGGCGCAGTCGGAACCACATTCATAGCAGGTGTCTATGCCATCAATAAGGGTTTATCCAAGCCTATCGGTGCGCTTTCGCAAATGGGTCGAATCAGAATCGGCAAAAGAGACAACTACAACACACCGCTTATCAGCGAAGTTGTTGATATCCACCCTCTTCAAGATGTTGTTTTTGGTGGTTGGGATGTTTTTGATGATAACGTCTATGAATCTGCTGTACACGCTAAAGTACTCGATAAAAACCTGCTAGATGAGCTTAAGCCGGAGCTTGAAGCTATCAAGCCGATGAAGGCAGTATTTGATAAGAGCTATGCCAAGAGACTCAATGGCACTCATATCAAAGAAGGGATGAACAAAATGGAGCAAGCAGAGGCCCTCATGGAAGACATCAGAAACTTCAAAGAACAGAACAACTGCGAGCGTCTAGTCATGGTATGGTGCGGATCTACTGAGATCTATATCGAAGAAGGTGATGTGCACCAGACAGTAGCCAGCCTAGAGCAGGGATTAAGAGATAATCATAAAGACATCCCGCCGAGTATGATATACACATACGCAGCGGTGAAGATGGGCATACCATACGCCAATGGTGCACCTAACCTATCCTGTGATGTGCCAGCCATCATGGAGTTGGCCAAGGAGACGCAGACTCCGATAGCCGGCAAAGACTTCAAGACAGGTCAGACCTTGATGAAGACAATACTCGCTCCAGGTCTAAAGTGCAGAGCACTAGGAATCAACGGATGGTTCTCTACCAACATCCTCGGCAATAGAGATGGTGAGGTACTAGATGATCCGGATAACTTCAAGACGAAAGAGGTATCTAAGCTGGGTGTCCTTGAGGACATCTTAGAGCCTGAAAAAAATCAAGATCTCTATAAAGATCTTTACCATAAAGTAAGGATCAACTACTATCCACCGAGAGGTGATAATAAAGAGGGCTGGGATAACATCGATATCTTCGGATGGCTCAACTACCCAATGCAGATTAAGATCGACTTCCTTTGTAAGGATTCGATTCTAGCTGCACCCTTGGTACTAGATCTCGCCTTATTCTTAGATCTTGCTAAGCGAGCGGGCATGAGTGGTATACAAGAGTGGCTATCATTTTATCTAAAGTCACCACAAGCGCCGAAAGGTGTACGTCCTATGCATGATATTTTCAAGCAACAGATTAAATTAGAAAATACAATTAGGTATATGGCTGGTGAGGAGCTCATCACACATTTGGGGCAGGATTATTAACAATACTACCGACAGTCAATTGTGACCAACATAACTTGGATCTCCGGATTGTCTGCAAACCATGCTAAAGAATGAAATACCTTTGTTCTTAATACTTTATTTGGGTAGTAAAAATCTTCTGTAAATGTAAAGTGGTGCCCATCAATCCTGTCTACTTCATTATAGGGTGTATATATAAAGGCAAATCCTCGACATACATCAATAATTTTATCCAAAAAAGGACGCGGTTCTTCAAGATGTTCTAAACAATGACTGCAAAAAACGAGGTCCCATTTTTTAGAAGGAAGGTTAAATAAATCTTTTACCTCATAATTTATCATAGGATATTGAGATCGCGCCCAGAGTAATCTCTTATCGATATAATCTATCGCATCTACATCGATCTTAGAATATATCATGCGATCAGCATGTAAGGAAGCGATCAAATTCGATCCAGCTCCGCTACCTGCACCGACATCTAGAAGACTCAGATCACTAGCGCGTTGATAATACTTCAAGAGTACTCGATGTAATTCAGGCACACAATCAATTGCAAACTGGATAGATTGTGCTATCCACTTTTTCTCAAATATTTCTATAGGAAATTTAGCATCGCGAACGCAGATTTGCTTTAAGTCCGAGTTAACATCATTTATCGCATTGATGATATCAAGTAAATCTTCATTAGAAGCCTCTCTATGTAAACTAAGCTCTTGCTGAATCTCACGGATTTTTGATATAATCACATCTTTACTCATACTCAAAAATATATCCAAGAAAATAAAAAGGGGAAACTTACTAGAAGTGTCCCCTTTATTTTATTATCTAAAGAATGTTCAATTATTAGTTCTGGATAGAAATCATCTTCTTAGTCTCACTAAATCCAGCTGTTGTAAGTGTATAGAAAATCACCTGCTCTCTGCTTGCTCCATATAAACTAGCATCAAAAGTATATCTCGCAAAACCTTGACTGTAACTTTTCTCTTCAGCATGAATCATTCTTCCACTTATGTCAAAAAACTCCAGCTCTACAGCACCCTCATTTTCCAAGAAAAATGAGATAGTAGTCGTATTATTGAATGGGTTAGGACTATTGCCGAAGAGCGTAGTATTAGTCGTCAAGCTTTGGCCTCCCTGTACTATTTTTAGAGCTCTAAAGTCTTCGGTATATAGTTCAGAAGAAAAAGCGCTGTTACTTATAGAGATATCTGATTGGGAGTCATTAATTTGAAATGAAAAGAGAACATTGTTATCCGATAAGTGCAATGGAGTTGACGTGTTCCAACTCAATCTTATGGTATTTTCAGTTGTAGTTACATTTCCACTTTGTAAATTAAGTATATCTGATCTAAAATTAAATGGAGCTGCACTAATATCAGTTAGATCGAGTTCCATCTGAAAACCTCTCATATCTATGTCTTGATTTACCATGACATAGACTAGTCCATTGTTAATTTCAAAATTCACTTTGACTTGCTTAGCAGATCTGGATGCAGCAGAAGCGTTGTAAGAATTATCTCCATTGACATCTCCCTTCTTTATTGCTATGAAGTTTTCATGCATTTGATTATTTTCCAAATGCTTGATTTCTATTTTCCTTGGATATGAACTGGGATTAGTAGGGTCTTCAAATTCATAACTTTCAGGCACAAATGTCCATGATTCATCTTCAGAAACCTCTGTCATCCCAAGGAGTATTCTTCTGAGTAACACAAGATCTGTAGCTGTTATTTTTGCATCATTATTGACGTCAGCTGCTATCCACTTATATGCAGAAGGTAGTGGTTGCAGTCCTAAAACATGTCTTTGTATTAATATAAGATCTAGTGTACTCACACCGTCTATCATATCTCCTCTTTTCTCTGGAAGCACATTATAATACTGATGCATCATTAAGTCTTCAAAAAGATACTGTCCGTCATCTGTGGTCATCGTCTGAAGCATAGGGTTGTCAGCTGAAAGAGTTACTTCGGTTTCTGCTACAAGTGATTTTTCTTCTGTAAAAACCTGTCCTGCGATTACTGCACTTACTCCTTGATTGATGACATTTCTTCCTTCTTCCTTTGGGCAGCAGCAGTTGAAAACTTCTACGTCTCCTATGTTGCTTTTAAATCTAAAAACTTCCGTGTCTACATCAGCTTCTACAATGCCTACATATATATCAGTCTGGTTGGATGTTCCCCCTGCATTACCTGCCTCATCAGCGCCTTGGATTCCGTATACAGCACAATCAAACATAGGAGGATTAGCATCATCTGCTATTATTTCTCCACAGTTTATGGTACTGTAAGCTAAACCATCGCAAGAATTATCGATGACACATCCTTGCTCTGTTGGAGCCCATGCAACACCTCCTGCCGTCGAATTTCCAAAAGTTCTTGATGTATTTGGTCCCGATACTATGCCAGTATAATACTGTCTTTCAAATGTCCAGACACCATTCACAAGATCATATCGATTTGTTTCTGATGAGTGGGCGTCGCCTCTTTCTGCTATCAGTAATTGATCACAATCAGCATTAAATGAAAGATCAGTTAGTTTGGACATGTCTCCCGTGTTATCTATAAATTCTATCCTTAGATTGTTTTGAAATGTTCCATCAGAATTCAATCCTACGCTATACACTCCCTTTGGCTCATTAGCATCTTCAGTTGTGTCTTCGGCAGTAGAATTTCTAGCAAAAAACAATCTTGATGTGGCACTACAGTCACTAACAGCGAGACCCCATATCCTTTCAGATGGCTCAACTATACCAGCAATATCGTCGCTATGAACATACTGACCAAATGGATCAAATACATCTTCTATTTGACCAGTTACAGAATTTATACTGTACAGTATTCCATCTTCTAAGTTGGATACAAAGAGGTTTTCACTATTTAAGTCAAAGTCTATATTTCCAATGCCGTTGCCGCTATTCGCAGGAGTTTCATCGTTTCCTGTATTTGGAATTCTTCTTGTTCCAATAGCATTACCTGCAGTTGTATAAGTGCTGTTCGTTAAGGTTAAATTTCTTACCGTATTTGGATTTGAAAAATTTGCAGTATAGATACCAGCAGAACCCGCTGGACCGGTTACAGCAGGTGGTGGTGGACCAGTGGTAACAAACTGTTGAAAGTCGAAATCATATATATCTGATGCCGCAAAGAAAATGTCACCATTTCTAGGGTTCATTGCGATACCAAATATGTTGCCCATTCGTGCGATATTCCAATTTGCAGGCCTGACTACCTCAATATCGTCAGCTCCTGCAGTCAACGGATTCGACCAGTTATCTCCTCTAGGGGCTTGCGAGTTCTTTCTGATATCCACAAGTGCCGCGACTTGTCCAGTCAACTCTTCTGCTGTTCCTTGTATAGTCGTACATGTCACTACTCCAAAACCACACCATTCATTAGGATCAACAGGACAAGGCTCTGTCGGACATTGGCCTGTATTATCTTGTATGTCTAGATTTACAAGACATTGAGTTTGTTCACCATTACATGGGTTAGTTACGAAGATTGGTATTTCAAATGAAGTCCCATGTCGACTCTCAAATACCTGATTCATCTCGTCCCCATCAGGGTCAAATGAGATAATAAACTCATTGATGTCCGTATCCGGTGTATTAATCTTACTCACAAAATCCTTTGCCCATACATCAACCATACATAATTCCGGCATAAAGGATGTATGAAGATCTTGACAGAATACAGTCAACGGAGGACAATCATCCTGAGCCTGAAGTTGTCCTATTCCTCCGACCATCATCAAACATATTATGATCTTGATTGCAAACTCGCGAACATTGAAAAATGTAGCTTTCCTCATCGTAAATTCTTTTTTAAACTGGTATTTAAGGTCTAATACCCCTGTATAAGGG
>CAYYBR010000048.1:0-21149 GCA_964470035.1 uncultured Saprospiraceae bacterium | reverse complement strand
TAATTATACTAATCGGATTAATAACGAGTACTATTATTCATATACCCATTTCGATTACAGAGGACATAGTGAATTTGCCAAACTTATGTATTCAGATATTGTCAGCATATTATCAAATGAGTCATGCATTTAGTATTCAGGCAAAAGAAGTTGGTTGTTGTTGATCTCAAAGATTTATTGAATATAGAATTATAGAACTTGAATCTAAAGTTATAATTAATGAAAGTCCCCTTTTGTATACCCTTAATAGATGATGACGTAGTTGATGAAGTCCATGACTGTCTTACCAATACAGGCTGGTTGACATCAGGCCCAAAAGTACTTTTATTAGAAAAGGAAATTGAAGAGTTAACGGGTATAAGGCACGCTGTCTGTGTGAATTCTTGGACTTCTGGAGCTATGTTGGTATTGAGATGGTTTGGGGTTGGCCCAGGTGATGAAGTTATCATCCCAGCCTATACATATAGTGCTACTGCTTTATGTGCGTTAAACATAGGCGCAAAAGTAGTAATGGTGGATGTTGGAGATGACTTCAATATCAATGCCGATAATATATCAAGTGCAATAACGTCTAGGACTAAAGCTATTATACCTGTCGATATAGGAGGATGGCCTTGTGATTATGATCAGATAATGGAGGTTGTAGATCGCCCTGATATAAAGTCAAAGTTTACACCCACAACAGAGAGGCAAGAGAAGTTAGGTAGAATACTTGTAGTTTCTGATTCTGCTCACTCAATAGGGGCGACATACAAGAATGAGGCAGCCGCTATGTATGGTGATTTTTCTATTTTTTCTCTGCATTCTGTTAAAAATATTACTGCAGGAGAAGGGGGTGCAATTTGTATTAATTTACCCCAACCCTTTGATTTACAGGAGCAGTACGGATTCCTTAAAGCCTTTTCTTTAAACGGACAAACCAAAAGTGCTTTTGAGAAAAACCAAATCGGAAGTTGGAGATACGATATTATAGACCAAGGGTTAAAGGTGAATATGCCCGATATCTGTGCGTCAGTGGCATTAGCGCAAATAAGAAAGTATAAGACTTCACTGTTGCCTGATAGAAAAACACTCTTTGAGAGATATAACAAAGGTTTTGAATCACAATCATGGGCAATTTTACCACCTTATAAATCACAATTGAAGGAATCTTCGTGTCATTTGTACATGATTAGGATAAAGGGAATAAGGGAAGATCATCGTGATGAGATGATTGACTTTATATCAAAAAAAGAGGTCGGGGTTAATGTTCACTATATACCCATGGCTACTCTTACCCTTTTTAAAAATATGGGTTATTCTATAGACGACTACCCGATCACTTTTCAACTCTATGAAAACGAGATAACTCTGCCCATATACAATGGTTTAAGCGTAGAGCAAGTGGACTATGTAGTCGAGACAGTAATCGAGGCATTTGATTCTTTAAATCTTTCGTGAAATGAGATATATAAGTAATGATGATTTTATAAAGAAGCACATTACCAAAAGAGTCCAATCCTATTTTTCTGATGACTTAAATAAAAATAAAGAAAGAATATCAGATAAAATAAGAAACAAAAAGGTGTTAGTTATAGGCGGGGCGGGAACAATTGGTTCTTCATATGTAAAGGCTTTATTGCCTTTTAGGCCATCACACCTTACCGTATTTGATTACAATGAGAATTCATTGACTGAGCTAACGCGTGACTTAAGAAGTCATCTGAACGAATTTATTCCTAAGTCTTTTTCATTATATCCAATTGACTTTGGAAGCTCAATTTTCCACAAATATTTTGAAAGAAATTCATTTGATATAGTGGCGTCTTTTGCAGCTCATAAACATGTGAGAAGCGAAAAGGATACATATTCTATAGAGGCGATGTTTAGGAATAACGTAGTAAATACTAAGAATCTTTTAGACTTATGCATTAAGAATAGTCCAGAGCATCTTTTTTGTGTATCCACAGATAAGGCAGCTAATCCTGTGAATTTGATGGGTGCTACCAAGAAATTAATGGAGCATGTGATTTTTTCATATTCGGATCAACTAAAGATCAGTACTGCGAGGTTCGCCAATGTAGCTTTTTCGAATGGAAGTCTTTTAGATGGTTTTCTATATCGAATGCAGAAACGTCAACCAATAGTGGCTCCAAGGGACGTGAGACGCTATTTTGTCTCTCCCCAAGAGTCTGGTCAATTATGTTTGCTTGCATCTGTATTGGGTGATTCTGCGGACGTTTTTTTTCCTAAAATGAAGGAGTCCATGATGACAACCTTTAATCAGATAGCTACTGACTTTTTGAATCATTTAGGATATGAGCCGCGGTTATGCGAGACAGAAGAAGAAGCGAGGGAAAGAATGAAGACCTTCAAAGAAAACTCTGTGGAATACCCTGTTTTATTCTTTGACTCTGATACTTCGGGCGAAAAGCCTTTTGAAGAATTTTTCACTGCAAGTGATAAAGTTGATTTGCAGTCGTATAAGTCTCTAGGTGTGATAAAGAATATGGTCATCCAAAAGAGAGATATCTCAAGTATGATTCATGAGTTTGGCAAATTGTTTGCTCAAGAAAATCTAACTAAGAGTCAAATAGTGGATCTATTCAGCAGACACATTGAAGATTTGAATCATTTGGAAACAGGTAAGTCTCTTGATAGTAAGATGTAACGTCAGAATAGCAACACACTAAAGTGCTAAGCTCCATTTCTAAGTATATAAGTTGGATATGCTTTGTAGGATCAGTGTTATTGGTTTTTCCTAGTAGAATTCTGCATGATCATAAGTATATATTATGGTCAGTTTTACTCATATTAGGCTTGCTCTGGATGCCAAAGAGACAAATGTTTCTATCGACGCCTTTTTCTCTATTTACTTTATTTTGTATATACTGTTTTCTTTCTGCTTTATGGGCAGTCCATATTTCATTGGTATGGTTTCCTTTATCAATTTTGTTGGCTTATTGGGTCGTTCTATATTTGACACAGACCTTAGATCTCAAAGTTTACCAATCAGAATTCAAAAAGGCGTTGTCTTTTGGTGCGGTTGCGATGACTTGCATTATAGTTGTACAACTCGGATGGTACTACATCACCAATTCTGAAATTATTAAGGGAGGAAATACAAACTATAAATTGTCTGTTTCCTTAGTCCTAATTGTATTGGCTAACCTTTATGAAGCTAAATTGGTTATATGGATGTCAAGGTGCGCTTTATTAGTGGTTATTATCTTAGCCTACTTGTTTTCGTCTATTGGAGTTTTATTTGTTGGGTTAGGCATATTGCTATTAAGTTTTGTTATTAGGAGATACCAATCAAATGGGTTTGTTTCCCTGCTAAAGCTGTTGTTTGCAGTGCTATTAATTTGCATGGTAAGTTTGTTTACATATTATAATTTATCAGGTGATATTGTGAGTGCTGAAAACAGACTTTCTGATTTAGTCTCTTCTTACAACATGTTTTTGTCAAGCCCACTCTTAGGTAAGGGGTTAGGTAATTGGATGAGCGAACTTCTATTGTATGAGGAGGTTGATAAACTGCAAGGTCCATTTAATTTTATCAAGAAGGATTGTCATACTTACTTAGCAAAAGTATTGGTAGAATTAGGAATACTAGGATTTATGATTTACAGTGCATTTATTGCTACGGTGGTTATAAAATATATCAAACTACAGCGATATTTGGATAGATCGGATCATATTCTATTTTACACCTTCTTATTATATTTTTCATTCTCCTTTTTTTATTATACATCAGTCTCTAATGACGGTTTCTTTAGTGGTGTAGAGTACATAGCTTTTATATGCTTAGGGCTATTACTTAATAAAGTAGGTATGGTAGAAAGAGCCTATGATAGAAAAATATATGACTAGACATCTAATCATATTTGGTTCTGTTTGTTTGTCCTTTTGGTTTGTTTTTAATTGTGATGTGAATACCAAAGTTCGCGAGTTGAGCCAACTGAATTGTCCAAACAACGGATGCAGTCTTTCTTCTGTAGATGATCTATATATTCCATTTATAAAGACGACAAGACCTAAGAATACCGCAGCAGAGCGTCAAGGATCGCTATACCACATAGTGGGTAGAAAGATAAAAGACCCTGGAACGAAGGTGTTATTTTATGAAAGAGCGTTAGAAGACTATCCATTAGATGAAGAATTAATATATGACTATGCGAAAGCCCTAATAACAGAAGGGTCTAGCTTCAAATTGGCATTAGATAATTTAAATGTGATATTAAAGACAAACCCTGAATTACTAAGTGCGCAAATTTGGAAATCTATAGCTTTGTTAGAGCTTAACAGATGTGAAGACTTGTCCTTATTCATTCAGAGCAATAAAGAGGCGCAAAGAGCATATAGCTTTTTGATCAATTATTTTTGCTTGAATATAGTTTTGTGCGAATATAAAACGGAACAGTGGGGTACAAATGGAGAAATTGAAGTTGTGCCAGATATAGATAGGCTCGTGAATGACATGTCTGCTCTCAAGAAAACGGTGAATATGATAGTAGAAGAGAGAGAGAAGATTAAAGGCTTTAGTTGGAAAGCACTTGCAAATGAGAACCTAAATTCCTTGATTACAAAGCATAGGAAAGATTTAAACTACAGAGAGAATTTAAAGCTAATAGAAAGCACTTTGTCAATTGACAAAGTGGATTGTCGATGATTATGGATAATGATAAATGAAAAGTGTAAAAAGAACATATGATGTCCTTTTTAGTATTGTTGGTCTAATTTTAGCAAGCCCTGTTATTCTACTATGTATTGTCCTGATCCGTCTTTTGTATAATGAACATGGTTTATTCAGTCAAGAAAGAGTGGGAAGAGGAGGTAAGATATTTGTCCTTTATAAGATGAGAACCATGTCAAGTGCACGAGCGGAAAAAGTTGAATCTACAGTGACTACAAAGTCAGATATTAGAATTACCAAATTGGGTTATTATTTGAGGAGGTCGAAGTTAGATGAATTACCTCAATTGTATAATGTTGTTATGGGTGATATGAGTCTGGTCGGACCTCGACCAGATGTCCCTGGGTTCGCTGATTTATTAGAAGGTGATGATAGAATAATTTTAGAAGTACGTCCTGGGATTACTGGGCCAGCGCAATTAGAGTTTAGAGATGAAGAATCACTTTTATCGGAACAAGAAAATCCAGAAGAATATAATATGACTACTATTTGGCCAAGAAAGGTCGAGATCAATAGAGATTATGTCAAAAACTGGTCCTTTTTAAAAGATTTTGTATATGTTTTCAAAACTGTTTTAGGGGTATGACAAAAGAAAGAATTTATTTGTCTAAGCCTCATATGGGCTCGAAAGAAAGGGTTTTTATGTTGGATGCATTTGACTCCAATTGGATAGCACCTCTTGGGCCTAATGTTGATGGTTTTGAACAAGACATAGTTGATTATGCTAATGTGCCTCATGCTGTAGCATTATCTTCAGGTACGGCTGCTATCCATCTTGCATTGATTATACTTGGGATAAGAGATGGGGATGAAGTGTTGTGCTCTACTTTTACATTTTCGGCTAGTGCGAATCCAATTGTCTATCAAAACGCTACTCCGATCTTTGTCGATTCAGAACGGGATTCATGGAATATGTGCCCACAACAATTAGAAAGAGCAATAAATGATAGAATAGATAATGGTAACAAACCCAAAGCGGTGATCTTAGTTCATCTATATGGTATGCCATCTAAGATGGATGATTTAGTAAGAATATGTGAAGAGTACGAAGTGCCTATAATAGAAGATAGTGCCGAAGCCTTAGGAGCATCGTACAAGAACAAAAAGATGGGTTCTTTTGGCAAATTGTCTATATACTCATTTAATGGAAACAAGATCATAACTACCTCTGGTGGAGGAGCTTTGCTTTCTAATAACAAAGACTACATCGATAAAGCTCGATTCTTAGCAACTCAAGCGCGCGATCCTGCTCCACACTATCAACACTCACACATAGGCTACAACTATCGTATGAGTAACATCTGTGCAGGAATAGGCCGGGGCCAAATGGAAGTGTTAGATAAGAGAGTAGCTCAGAGAAGAGCTATCAATAGTTGGTATCGAGAAATACTAGCTCCTTATGACTTTATCACGTTTCAAACTGAGCCAAGTGAGGACTTCTTCTCTAACTATTGGCTAACAGCCATAACTGTAGAAAAGAATCCAAGAGGCATAACAAGAGAGACCATAAGACTAGGTTTATTAGAAGACAATATAGAATCTAGACCGCTCTGGAAGCCCATGCATCTTCAACCTATTTTCAAGAACTGCCCTGCATATACTGATGGAGTAAGTGAAGACCTCTTTGATAAAGGACTTTGCCTACCAAGTGGCTCTAACCTCGCTGAAGAAGAAAAGGGTCGGATAGCTACTAAGCTACAAGCTATACTTTCTTAACAGAATTGGGCCCATCTCATCTTGATAGGGTTAGTCGCGCCCATCCCAAATCCCCTATCTTTACGACAGAATATTTAATGTATATCTGTCGTGTTACAATACACTAAGTCCGCTTATGCATCCAGGCTGCTCATCTTAGCAGTGGATGTGGTATTTACACTTCTCTCGCTAGTCCTAGCGAGTATCCTTCGATTTAATTTTGATTTATCAAGCGCTTTGGGGGCACTTACCATTGCCCTGCCGATGGTTGTAACGGTACGTTTGGCAAGTTTTCGGTGGTTCAGGACATATGCGGTTATCGTGCGCTTTGCTGGGGCATCTGATGTACTTAAGGTCTTTTATGCAGTAACCGGTAGTAGTCTCCTACTTATAGGCTTGGCTATATTGATACGACCTTATGGTGTAGCTATACCATTATCTGTATTATTTATCGACTACTTCTTGTTGCTCGCCTTTATGGCGGCTTTTAGGTTGATGATGCCTTCTCTGTATCAAATGTTTTTTGGAGAGCACATAGAAAAGGACAACGTTATCATCATTGGAGCGGGAAGGCTAGGAGCGATAACTCGAAATCTGATTAAGCAAGACCTCAAGAGTACCTATAGTGTGGTTGGCATCTTAGATGATAATAAGACCTTGCAGAATAAAAGTCTCGATGGCATAGAGGTCAAAGCGCCCTCTCAACTAGGAGAATTGCTCAAAGAAAACAAGATTAACAAGGCCATCTTCGCCATACGTAGTATATCTAGTCAAAGAAAGAATGAGATTGTAGATCTATGTCTCGAGCATGGTATACAAGTCCTACAGGTTCCTTTCCAAGCAGCATGGGCGGATGAGAACTTTCAGATCAGTCAGATCAAGGAGATAGAGATAGAAGACTTACTTGATCGACCGGTCATCGCTTTAGATGAGGACAATGTAACTCAGCAGTATAAGGACAAGCGAGTCATGATCACTGGTGGCGCAGGATCTATAGGCAGTGAGATCGTCCGTCAGCTCATCAAGTATGACCCAGCACAGATCTATATCCTCGATGAGGCAGAATCTCCGTTAGTGGCCATAGATCTGGAGTGTAGGGAAGAACTAGCATTTACGAAAGTGCAACCTATCATAGCTGATGTGACTGATATGCCGCGACTGGTCAAGATATTTGATCAGTATAAGCCGGATGTCATCTTCCATGCAGCTGCGTATAAGCATGTGCCCATCATGGAGTCGTACCCTAGGGAGGCTGTTAATGTGAATGTAGGCGGGACAAAAAACATAGCCATGCTAGCTGATGTCTATCAGGTTGAAAAGTTTGTGATGGTCTCTACAGATAAGGCTGTCAATCCTACCAATGTCATGGGTGCTTCAAAACGCATAGCGGAGATATTCATCCAGTCTTTCAATGCTTCTAGTAGAACACAGTTTATCACTACGCGCTTTGGCAATGTCCTTGGCTCTAATGGTTCAGTGGTGCCGAGATTCAAAAAGCAAATCGCTCAGGGAGGTCCGATCACAGTGACGCATAAGGATATCACGCGGTACTTTATGACCATACCAGAAGCTAGTCAACTGGTACTAGAAGCGGGTGCTATGGGCGATGGTGGAGAAATCTTCTTGTTTGATATGGGAGAACCAGTGAAGATCGCTGACTTAGCGACTAAGATGATCCAACTGAGTGGACTCACACCTGGACAAGATATAGACATCAAGTATACGGGCCTGAGACCGGGCGAAAAGCTATATGAAGAGCTGTTGTCGACAAAGGAAAACTCTATAGAAACTCATCATCCTAAGATCACACGTGCTAAAGTTCGTCTTTACGATTTTGCTCGTATCGAAAGGGTGATCAACGAGCTAGTATCTAACCTAGATGAATCTTCGGATATGTCTGTTGTACAGAAGATGAAAGAGATCGTACCTGAATATCAGAGTCAGAATAGTGTATTTGGAGAGTTGGATACCAAGTCGGAAAAACAAGACCCCGAAGGCAAACTAGACTCACCCTCTCTGTCTCTTTAGTTTTGAGAGCCATCAGGACGGCTGGAAGGCAATTTTTGTTAGATAAAGGCTATCAGCGTGAGCATTTATTTGTGCACTTTTGGGTTAACTCGATACAGTGATCAAAGACCTCCTTAACAATAAGATGAGTGGTGTATCCATAAGTCTCCTAGGCCTGATAGCATTGCTTCTGGTGCCTGTTTCTATCGATGATGGGAGGTTCATCATACTTTCTCTTTTTATCGTGGCATATCTGATATGGCGATATATATCAGCGGAGCCAGTGAGGCTTCCTCATCGCTCTTATTTGATCCCAATATCGGTTTTTGGAGGCCTGGCTCTACTATCTAGTCTTTGGGCGCACGAGACTTCACAGGCCTTGAGACATGGATTTATATGGAATTTATATCTTCTATATGCGTTAACTATCGCCATACATACCAACCAGGAGAAGCACTTTGGTAGACATGTCGCTAAGCTATTTTCTTATTTATTTCTCTTCCTGCTTTTACTCCATCTCGGGGCGTTGCATTTAGAAATTTCCCTGGATACAGACTGGAATGAACTCATGTCCAAGGGAAAGAATTATTCGACCACTTTTCTTACTCTGCTTTCTCCCTATCTGTTGTTTTATCCCTCTAAGAGTCAGTTCATTCGATTTTCTAAGGTCATCTCCATTATTCTATTATCTAATATTCTTTTTCTCACTGGTGCACGAGGTGCCTTGCTGGCATTTGCTGTGATAGTGATGATCAAGCTTTGGAATTTTTATGCACATACTGCCTGGCGCTTCATAGGAGGTATCATAGGACTTGCTATCATCATCGGTAGTATATATCTGCTGAACACGAGTAAGGCCACTACGGATTTCACTTTCGTAAATGAATACCGTCAAGAACTCGAGTCAAGAGTCAGAATGAATAAGAACTCTATAAAGAGTATTCAAGACCACCCACTTGCCGGGGTAGGGGCGGGTCACTGGGCACGAGATATATACCAATATGGGATAGGAGATGTAGCACCACTTAATAACACTGATGAGATAGTAAGATATAGGAGTTACAATGCCTACTTCATGATAACCGTAGAGTATGGCCTGATAGGATTTCTCCTGTTTTTTCTTCCCTTGTTTACTCTTTTATTTGGCTACCGCCATCGCTGGACCGAACTAGGAGGTATCAAAAAAGGAGCTTTTGTAAGTCTTGTGGCTTGGTTGATAGTGATCTTCTTTTATGCTACGGCTGTACCTTATTCTTATTTTTTCAGTGGGATCGCCCTGGTTGGTATGACTAGCCTTGCCATACTGCTTCCATCATCCGAAGGCGGTAAAAATAAATATGGCGGTCTTGCTGCTATAGCCTTAGCGATAGGATGTGCGCTGTGGTTTTCATTTACGAAAGTATGTCATGCCACCTTTCAAAAAGCTAAAAGAACCTATGCGCAAGGAGACATCCAGGGCGCTTCAGACCTATATCAACAACTCTATCATCCTATCTTCTTCGCTTCTGCTGATTATAAGGAATCAGTTGATCTTAAGTTGGCAGAGATAGCTATAGAGCTGGGTAATACATCAGCTGCGAAGACCTACTTTGAAAGAGGATTAGAGGAGATGCCACACAGCACTGAGCTTTTGTATGGGTATCTGACTTTTCTTGAAAAGTATGATAATAGGAGTGCACGAATCAGAGATCTAAAAAGCCGAATAAGAACTATCCAGCCAAATCTTCTCCAAAAAAAGAAGTGATCATCAAAACACCTAATTTTGCAAGGATATGGAAAGTCAAAAGTTAAATAAATATCCTGTGGAGAATATGGATGTTTCTAAACTTTCTAAAAGGATGTTTTGGGATACACCTATTGAAAATATAGATCCTGTCAAACATAGTAGATGGATAGTAGAGAGAGTGATGAGGTGGGGGAAGGTTGAAGATTGGGAGTTAATAAAACAATGGTATGGTAAGACGGGCTTAAGAGAAATAGTTGTGGATTCAAGAGATCTTGATGATGTAAGTATCTCCTTTCTAAGCCTTGTTCTAGATTTAAAAAAGGAAGATTTTCGATGTTATATAGAAAGACAGTTGCGCCCCAACTTTTGGCATCGCTAGAAAAAATAATGACGCTGGAAGAGTTCGCTCCATTAAGATTAGTTGGGGGAACTGCTCTTGCTCTTCAGTTGGGACATAGAGAGTCTACAGATATAGATCTCTTTGGTAAGCATAATTTGACAAATCAAGACTTCGCTAATCTTCTATCTAAAATTGGCTCAATAAAAGTGATTCATGAAAGTAATTATATCAGGCAATATCTTTTAGACAATATAAAAGTAGATATAGTTAATTATCCATATGCTTGGTTAGATCCTATTATTCTAGATGAAGGCATAAGAATGGCATCAAAGAAAGATATTGCTGCTATGAAGATTGGAGCTATTACGAACCGTGGTTCAAAGAAAGATTTTACCGATCTCTTTATACTTCTTGATCACTTTTCAATAACTCAGATTTTGGATTTTTACCAAGAGAAGTTTCCTGAGGGTAATTTGTGGTTAGCAAAACGTAGTCTTTCCTACTTTGCAGATGCAGATAAAGAACCTATGCCACAACTTCACATCGATGTAAGTTGGGAGGCTATAAAAGAAGGAATCCGCGATAAATCTAAAAATGGAGAAGCTTTCCCATATTAAGAAGCTCTCAACTTGCCTTTCTATCTTTGCTTGCAACATTATGAAATCTACCTTCGTCATCACCTGCGCCGCACGCACCGGCAGCACCATGCTACGCTATCTCTTAGATAGCCATCCACAGATATGTTGTCATGGTGAAGCCTTTATCAGACAAGGATATCTTCGGTTTATCTTCAAAAATCGACGATCATTTGGTTTGGCTCCTGGCTATAAGGAGTTTGCGCCATCATATAAGAGTAAGCCTATAGAAGAGTTCTTAACAGAAGATTTTCTTCACTCAAGTGATGATGGTATTAGAGCCGTAGGATTTAAGTTCAAGACGGATGAATACTTTGATCCAGGTTATACCGAGATCTCGAGATATCTTAAAAGTAAAGATCAGATAAAAGTGATCCATCTTAGAAGGCAAGATTTATTAGCACAGTATATCTCATATGTCTTTGTTGATAAGAAGTACAACCCTACAGTTTCATTTGATAAATTGAATACAATCAAAACCAAGAAGATAACTGTAAAACGAAAACATCTTTTTAATTATCTTGATCTAGTCACTAAAAGAGAAGAAGACATCATAAGTGAATTAGGACATCATGATATATATGATATCTGGTATGAAGATCTTGTCCGAGATCGAGATGACATATTATCACCTCTACTTCAGTTTTTAAAAGTAGATGAGATATCTCTCGAATCATCTACTAATAAGCTCATCAAGGATTATAGCCAGCACATCGCTAATCTATCTGAAGTATATCAATGGATGACTGATAGTGCTTACACTCAGCGTATCAACAAAGCCCAAGTTTAGAAAGCAATGTCATCAGACAAAGTCGTCATCTTCATCGTTGGACCACATCGTAGTGGGACTTCTGCCATAGCAGGTGAAGTGGCGCGATTGACAGGAGCCGACTTCGGGAAGTTATTGATGCAGGCTCAACATGATAACAGACAAGGGTTTTATGAGAATGAGCAGATAGTGGATCTTAATGATGACCTACTTGCTCACCTTCATAGGACTTTGGAAGATCCTCGACCTGTAGATAAATCGGCATTTGTGGATAGCGGGTTGGATCATTTACGGAAGCGTGGAGTAGAGATCATACATCGCGAGTTTGGAGCCTCGGCGCTGATATCGATGAAGGATCCTAGACTTTGTCAGACCTTACCATTTTGGATCGACATCTGTCAGAGTCTCGGTTATAAGCCCAAGATTATCTTGACTTATAGGACCGTCGATGACATCATTTCTTCAATCAGATCGAGGGATGTCATCACTGAGGAGCACGCATATTTGCTTACAAGTTCTTTTCTGCTCTCTGCAGAGCGACACTCTCGAGGTGTCGATAGAGTGCAGGTGTCTTATGATAGATGCCTAGAAGATCCACCCTACTTAGCCGCCATGTTGCAAGAAGGATTGGGTTTATCAACTGTCGATACAAAAGGTCCATCACATATCACTCCTCGTCTTCATCATCATAAGGATAAACAGAACGAAGCAGATATATCCAAACCCCGACTAGAAGCGAGAACTGAGATTTCTGAAGCCCTCAATCACCTTGAAAAATCAACTGTCCTCAAGGATCACCACTTGGACACTAGTCGACTTGATGCTGCATATAAAGCAATTACCTCTATAACATACGAGCGAGGGCCCGATATCTTGACTGCTAGAGTTGACTATGGGAAGGTCTTGTACATTTACGAAAGTGATACAATCACATACTCGACTTACCCACTTGGGAGAGGGAGGACCCAGATAACCTGTGTTTGGCAGAAAGATGATCGCCCTGATAGTATCATCATCATACCGGTCCATAGACCGACGACGCTCAAGGATCTTAAGATTGCTATCGACCCCGAGATGGGCTTTGAGTTAGGACACAACTCTACTTGGGAGAATGGGAAAAGCATAGGTTTTGCAGATACTCAACCACGCATCAAAATAGACTTTACAGCGAAGTCGGTTGGCCCTGGATCATGTAATGTGTCCTATCTAACCACTGACTATAAGTCGCAACATACTGACCGTCCTTTGTCAACTTTTAGCTTAGGTTTCAAAGCTGTGACCTTAGCTTTATCAAGACCGATGCGAGCATTGAGCTTGCTGAATACTCAAAATTGGAGGACCTTACAATCGGCGATTAAGCGCGAGTCACCCAAACGAATAGTTAGAAATCTCATCAGGCTGATCCAAAGGGATAAAAAGACCATAGAGCGGCAAACTTCTGTACCATCCACGATGCCTATCAGCCGACTAAATCACATATACCAAAAGCGCATATTACATGTGACTAATGATGTCCCAGCCTTTGACCAGTCCAGTGGAGATCGCAGGGCAGATAAGTTATTACAATTGTTATCAAAAGATGCTGATGTCATCTGTAAGGCGAGATCGGTTATAGATGACTCGTATGTCTCGAGACTTCAGGAGATGGGTATCGGTGTTATCATAGACTCCACTGAAAGTTGGAAGAAAGATATCGGGAAGATCGACGTAATCATATACGATATGTACTACACTTTCCATGACGAGTCTCACTTACGTAAATATTTTCCACATGCTAGACATATAGTCGATAGTGTGGATGTGCATTGGGTCAGAGAAGAGCGAGGACTATCTTTTGATAATGAGATGTCTGCAAAGAGAGTGGCTGCTAATAAGAAGAATGAGTTATCTGCTTATCAAGAAGCGCAAGAAGTGTGGGTAGTATCAGATGCTGATAAATCGGCATTAATCAAAGAGGGTATAAGCGAAGAAAAAGTCGCATGGATCTCTAATATCCATGAGATCAATGTCGAAGAATATGTTCCTTCTCAAGAAAAGATCTTATTCTTTTTAGGCAATTATAATCACTTACCCAATGTGTGGTCAGCACGGCATATAGCTAAAGACATTTATCCTGAAATTCAAAAGCACCACCCAGCATCATCTTTATGGATAGCAGGGAGCAATGCACCAGATGAGGTTAGACGACTTGGTGATAGAGAAGGTGTTAAGTTTTTAGGTTACATACCTGAAGAACAGTTGTCAGCTATATACAGCCAGGTAAGTCTTGTTCTGGCACCAGTTGTCTCAGGTGCAGGAGTAAAAGGTAAAATTCTAGAAGCAATCGCCTATGCAAAACCTGTCCTAACTAATGACATGGGAAATGAAGGCATAGATATAAAGCATACACAAGATGGATTTGTAGCTAATAGTATTGCATCAACTGTACAATACAGTACAGAGATACTTAACGGTGCCTATGATCTAAAAAACATAGCTCGAAACGCTCAGGCAAATGTTCTTAGTCGATTTAGTGAGAAGGAGGCACGCTTACAGCTAAGGAAAAGATTGTATGCTCAGATTACGATATGTATAGTTACTCATAATCGACTTGATCTACTTAGGAGCTGTATAGAAAGTATATTATCCCATACAGTCTATCCTACTTATTAGCTGCTCATCTACTCTAATGCTTGTAACGATGGAACAAAAGAGTACCTCCAGGATTTAACACAGAAACATCAAAATATCAGATTTACATACTCAGAGACTAATAAAGTATTTGTACAACCTAACAATGAGATGATGTCTTCATCGGAGCAAGATGTAGTCTTATTAAATAATGATACGGTAGTTAGCCATGGTTGGCTTTCATCTCTGCAGACGATAGCTTACAGAGATCCACAAGTGGGTATAACAGGAGCTAGACTTAATAACACGGACGGCAGCATACAAGAGATCGGAGCAGAGATCTATAAAGATGGCACAGGAGTAAACTATCATAATGGAGATACTACCGTTGACATAGAAGATAACGAGCCACATGCTGTGCCATATGTATCTGGTTGTTTGATGTATATAAAAAGAGACTTGATAGATGACATAGGGCTATTTGATGAAGCTTTTCATCCCTGTTACTTTGAAGATAGTGACCTTTGTTATAGAGCCTGGGGAAGTGGCAGATCTGTGATTGTTGTACCTAGGATATCTATCATTCATCACGGAGGAAGTACAGCGGGCACATCTCTGGACTCGGGTTTTAAGTCCTATCAAAAGACGAATGCAGAATTGTTTATTTCAAAACACGGTAAGATTCTTGATCATGTTAAACAAAGCGTAAAAGAGCACAATAAGAATCTAGACCTTGCATGAGTCAAAATAATAAGACATATGACGGCTTGATCTTCACGCATATACCAAAGTGTGGAGGGACTAGCCTGAGAGATTTCTTTAACAGGTGTGGTAGAAAGAGTGGGATCAAAAGAACTGAGCGCTATATACCAGGTCAAAACTGGCTGTCAGTTGAAAAAGACTATCATCGATTGGGTGCCAAGGCACAAAAGCGTTTTCTAAGAAAGAGATATAAGATAGTGGCCATGCATGTTGGCTATAATTGGCACCAAAAGGCGGCCCCTTATCTTCAAAGCCCCTTTTATTACATTATGCTTAGAAACCCTATTGATAGGGTGCTTTCGCACTATGAGTTCTTTAACAAGAAAAAGGGCAGGGGCGGTGTAAAAGGATTATCCATCAATGATCTTACGTCAAACCAACTAAGAGAAATTCTTATCACCTCATCTAACTTGAGTATCATATACCTCACTAAGAATATCATCCGTGGTGGAAAAGTTGATACCGAAGATATCGATAAGGCCTTGTCAGTGTTAAAAACTGATTATGGCAGCTTTGGTATACTTGAAGATATGTCATCATCATTAACACTATTACAATATACAAGGCCCGATTGGTTGGATATCTCGGAAGAGATTAATCATAAAAACAGATCTTATCTTAAGGAAGAGTTAGATGCTAAAGTCCTACAAATGATCGAAGACTTGAATAGCCGAGAAGTAGAGTTTTACCGAAGAGCGAAAGAATTATTTCTCAAAAGAAAAGTTGAAATTAGTGTTTAGCGCAAACTTGCATATCGAAAAGACTTATTGAAGACATGTCAAGGGTCCCAATAATCATATTAAACTGGAATGGTCTTTCTGACACAGCTGAGTGTATGCGGTCTTTGTCCCACTTGGATAAGGACAAGTATGAGGTCATTCTTGTAGATAATGGCTCTTCACGTCAGGAACAAGCAGAACTCAAGAAGTTATATGAGGACTCTACTTTGATCACCTTAGTTTTTAATAAAGAAAATAAAGGATTTACCCGTGGCAATGCAGATATAGTAGAAGACATTCTAAAAAGGTTTAATCTTCCTGAATTTATAGCACTCCTTAATAACGATACTGTTATTCATCCAGATTGGATAGATGAACTCATCTTATGTGCTGAAGAGCATAAAGGAGATATAATTAGTAGTAAGATGATCAATTATTTTGATAGAAGAGTGATTGATAATCTAGGTCACTTTATGCTTAATACAGGAGAGATCTTACCATTAGGCCATAAACAGTTACATCAAAAATACACCGAAGTCTTTGAGAACTTAGGAGCATGTGGCGGAGCGGTATTGTATAGAGTATCGATGTTGCAAGAGATAGGGTTTTTTGATAGGTATTTTGACACTGGTTATGAAGATGCAGAACTTGGACTTCGGGGTAAGTTGCTAGGCTATAAATGTATTCTATGTCCAGAAGCGATTGTTTATCATAAGGTAAGTCAGTCCATTAAAAAGATTAGAAACAACCGATACTTACAACAGATACAGCGCAATATCTTTTATACGTATATCAAGTTAATGCCAAATAGATTTCTTCTCTTCAACAGTATGTTCTTGTTAATGAAGTATTTGATGTGGTTCTTTTTCGGTCTTTTCTCTTTTCAATGGCATCTAATACGGCTGCACAGTGTTGCCCTTATTGGATTTATAAGAGAAGATTTGCCTTTAGCTTTAGCTTCTAGAAAGGATTTTTATGACACGTACGACTCTGCTATTTTATATCAAAAGTCTTTCATGAGACCAACAAGTTTTTTTGCTCTCACAGACCTGAGAAGAATCCTCATTAAGTTAAGCGCTGACTAGATTCGACTTATTATAATATTTAATATATCAGAGTTAGAAAATAGTTTCTCCATTATTCCAATAATGGCATTACATTTGCAAAGTTTTATTCATAATTTAATTCTAATGGCAAAAAAAAGAATTTCAGAAGAACAAGCTAAAAAGATTGTTCAAGAAGTAGTTGACGGGGCTAAGCCTGCTGACCTCGCAAAGAAGTATGGTTTTAGTTTAGGAACATACTATAACTGGAGAGCTAAGTTTGGCGGTAAAAAACCAAAGGCAGCTAAAAAAGCGAGTACTGCTAAAAAAGCAAGTGCTGGGAAAAAAGCAGCTCCTAAGAAAAGAGGTAGAAAGCCAGGTCCAAAGCCTGCTGCTGCCGCTGCTCCAGCTCCAGCTGCGAAAACAGCTTCTAAAAAGAGAAGAGGTAGAAAACCTGGTAGAAAGCGCGGTAGAAAGCCTGCTGTCGTTAAAGCAGCTCCAGCTGGATCTGCTACAGCTATCAAATCAAAAATTGTTGCGCTACAAGGGCGTATCAAAGCTGCTGAAGCTGAGATAGCTAAATTAAAAGTGGCTTATGCTGATGCTATCTTTGGATAGATAGAAACTAATTAGCACGATATAAAAGGGATGGGCTTTAGCTCGTCCCTTTTTTATTAGAGGACAGACTTGAAGTATTTGTAGGTCTTCAAGAACCCCTCTTTTCTATCCACCTTTGGTTGCCAATTCAATTTTTCTTTTGCTAGGGAAATATCAGGTTGCCGCACCTTGGGATCATCTTTGGGTAAATCCAGAAAGGTGATTTTTGATGTAGACTGCGTCAGCTGTAAGACGTCTTGTGCGGCCTCTAGGATTGTTATTTCATTAGGGTTACCTATGTTTACAGGACGGGTGTAGTCGGAGTGAAGAAGCTTGCTTATACCTTCAACCAGATCATCGACATAACAAAATGACCTTGTCTGAGATCCATCACCAAATACGGTTATGTCTTTTCCTTCTATAGCTTGAGAGAAAAATGCCGGAAGCGCTCTACCATCATTCACTCGCATACGAGGACCATAAGTATTAAATATCCTTACTATCCTTATGTCAAGTTGATGATAGGTATGATAGGCCATAGTTATAGCCTCTTGAAACCTTTTAGCTTCATCATACACGCCTCTTGGTCCTATGGGATTTACATTTCCCCAATACGTCTCTTTCTGTGGATGCTCCAAGGGATCGCCGTAAACCTCAGAAGTGGAGGCTATCATAAAAGTGGCACCTTTAGCTTTAGCCAGTCCCAATAGATTATGCGTACCTAGACTTCCAACTTTCAGCGTTTGTATGGGCATCTTGAGGTAGTCTATCGGGCTAGCTGGAGAAGCGAAGTGAAGAATATAATCTAGTGATCCTGGAACGTGGACAAACTTAGATACATCATGGTGATAAAAACTAAAACGCTTATGTGGCATAAGGTGACTGATGTTATTCATATCACCAGTCAATAGATTGTCCATCCCTATCACCTGATACCCATCTGATATGAATCGGTCGCACAAGTGAGAACCCAAAAAGCCTGCAGCTCCTGTGATAAGTATTCTTTTCATGATATTGGTAGTTTAAGGTCGGCCTACACTATAATAAGAAAACCCCATGTCCCTCATTTCTGTAGGATCATATAGATTTCTCCCATCAAAGATTATTCTATCCCTTATTTGCGAAAGCATATGATCAAAGTCGGGATTTCTAAATACACTCCACTCAGTCATGATCACGAGCGCATCTACATCAATATAGGTATCTGTATAAGTCGGACTAAATTCTATTTGATCACCAAACTCTCTTTTGGTATTCTCCATCGCTTCAGGGTCAAATGCCTTTATCTGTACACCTTGACTAAGTAGATCTTTAATTAAGTATAAAGCCGGTGCTTCCCGTATATCGTCCGTATTAGGCTTAAAAGCAAGACCCCAGATTCCGATCGTTTTATTCTTTAGTTCACTTCCGTAAATGTCTGTCAGCGTTTGATAGGCCAGCAACTTTTGACGATCATTTACTGTCATCACAGACTTCAATATTTTAAAGTCATACTCAAAATCATCGGCAGTTTTCTCGAGGGCTTGTACATCTTTAGGAAAGCATGAGCCTCCATATCCCACACCCGGAAAGAGAAATCTCTTTCCTATGCGATTATCACTTCCCATACCGAGACGTACGTGGTCCACATTGGCCCCGGCAAGTGTGCAAAGGTTAGCTATCTCATTCATAAAGGAAATACGAGTGGCCAAATAAGAGTTAGCCGCATATTTAGTCATCTCTGCAGATCTCTCATCCATGAAGTAGATCGGATTTCCTTGTCGTACAAAGGGCTTATATAGCTCCTCCATTACCTCTTTTGCTCTTGTAGAACTCGTGCCTATGACAATTCTATCAGGCTTGAGAAAGTCATCTACGGCAGCCCCTTCGCGTAAGAACTCAGGATTAGAGACCACATCAAACTTATCACTAGAGAGGCTTTTCGACATCACTTCATGCACCTTCTCAGCAGTGCCAACTGGTACTGTGCTTTTATCAACAATAACGGTGTAATCTTCCACCAGCTTTGCCACGTCTGCAGCGGCCTTTAA
This sequence comes from uncultured Saprospiraceae bacterium, assembly GCA_964470035.1. Taxonomy (GTDB): domain Bacteria; phylum Bacteroidota; class Bacteroidia; order Chitinophagales; family Saprospiraceae; genus JAJRXG01. Next base: position 1,541 of record CAYYBR010000048.1, on the reverse strand, counting down.
TATGTAAGTAAGATCTGCCGAACCATCTTCGCCTGGTGGCGTAGGGAGGGCCATAAAGATGACACTTGCACCAAGTACACCATCAGCGAGATTTGTAGTAAAGTGAAGCCTTTGTGCTTTCACATTTCTATCAAAGATAGCTTTCAACCCCGGCTCGTATATGGTAAGTTTTCCTTGATTCAGCTTATCTACGATAACTGGATTGATATCTACGCAGGCAACATGGTGTCCAGATTCGGCAAAACATGTACCAGATACCAGTCCTACATAGCCCGTTCCTATGACGGCTATTCTCATATTATGATTCTTTGTATATACAAATATAGCTGACTTATCGGTCAGACTGATGCAGCTCTTGAAGATACTCAGAGAAGGTTTCTCCAAACCTCTCCCAAGTGTAGCCTTGAGCATAAGTGATCCTTGCTTTTTGTTCTTCCTCGGTATCCTGAGAAATAAGAGCTTGAGACATTTTTGTAGCGATGTCACCTATATCATACGGATCACAATAGTCACAATGTTCACCACCAACTTCTGGTAGACTCGAAGTATTAGAGGTGAGGACTCTGGCTCCACACGCCAGTGCCTCAAGAACAGGCAACCCAAATCCTTCGTATAAGGATGGATATACAAATAAGCTTGTATGGCTTAAGAGGCACGGTATATCCTCTCTATCTACATATCCTAACAGTATGATGTCATCGACATATGGAGAATGCCTTCTAGTATTCATGATATCTCTTGTCTTCCAACCTTCTTTACCTGCTATCAATAATTGTTCTGTCCTTTCAGGATGTTTTCGTCTCATATGGTTATAAGCCTCTATGACCCTACTGAGGTTTTTTCTGGGTTCAATAGTACCTAAGTACAGTATATAGCTTTTATTAATGCCTAATTTCTGAAGAGGTTGTTTTGAATCAACTTTTACCAGAGAAGAAGAAACACCCAGATGCACGGCTTTTATCTTCTGTTTACACTGTGGATAATAAGACACTATGTCCGACTTGCTATGAGCCGAATTGGTGATGATAAGGTCAGCTTTTCTCAATATCGTCTTTAGCAATAACCTGTGTGCGACCACACGAGCTAAAGGATGCCAGGATGAGTTTAGAATGGGGGTGAGGTCATGTATAACAGTCACTCGTTTGATTGTCTTAGGTAAATTGAAGGGTCCAAAATGCGCTGGTTCGATGACGATGTCGGGGTTAATTTTCTTTATGAATCGCGGAACGATGTAAAACGCTCTCAAATACCTATAAAGTGGTATTTTTTTGTTCTCTATGATGATTTTATCTTCATTAGGAGCCATCTTTGGACCATTAATACTGCGTATTGTATAAAGGTTTGATACATATTGACTTTTTGCTAATCCCAAGATGAGGTGTTTAGTATAAATGTGTATCCCGGCGTATTGAGTATCAATAGAATCAGATAGGATGCTGATATTCATAAAATTGAATAATTCTTCGTCTTTATTCTGGATAGAAAATTTACTAAAAAATTGAAGATTCTTTTACGTTTAGAGTAAAATCACACCATTTTCA
>CAYYBR010000047.1:0-21209 GCA_964470035.1 uncultured Saprospiraceae bacterium | reverse complement strand
ATATTTACTTTATGCTCGGCCTTTTGTTGATCTATTATATCGGAAAGTACTTCTATAGACTTTCTGAAGAATATGGAAAGAAGAAATGGTTGTACTCTATTCTTGGCATCGTATCCTACTATAGTGGCGCTATTCTTTTTGGATTAGGGTGGGGGCTCTATATTGAGGTTTCAGGGCAATATCAATTGTATGAGGCAGACTCTTGGGTGATTGAGTTGGCTGCTATCCCATTTTGTCTGGCTACTTGCATCCTGTTCTACATGTTATTAAGACATCTATGGAGCTCTAAGGATACCATAGATACGCTAGATGACTGGGAAACATAAAGTACTTATGGTTATCCCACCATCCAGAGCAAGAATTATTTACCCCAAAATCCTACAAACCGCGCAATCTAGAAATACTTGATCGTTAGGTCAATGAGTTTTTGTTTTGCATTATTGTAAGGTGGTAACAACTGCTCCAGTGCATTAGGTATATGCTGCTTCAGGACACCACGCTGATTAGAAAATGCCTGAAAGCCAAACCAACCATGCCCCTTGCCTATACCGCTATTATTAGAACCTCCAAATGGGAGATTAGAATTAAAGAAGTGTACTGCGCTATGATTAATGCAGCTTCCTCCAGCTCTGGTATTATTGAGTATGTGATTGATATTCTTTCTTTTCTTACTATAGATGTAGAGGGCGAGCGGCTTTTCTTTACTATTGATCAAGTCGATAACCTCATCAATCTTGTCAAAAGTATGTATCGGCATAACAGGTCCGAAAATCTCTTCATTCATGATCCTAGAATCATGATTTACGGAAGTGAGAATAGTAGGGGATATAAAGTTGTCGTCGCCATCTGACTTGCCACCATATTCTACTTTAGCACCGTGCTCAACAGCATCATCTATAAGAGATCGAACCCTCCCGAAGTGCTTATGATTTACGATGCGGGCATAGGAGGTTTCTTTAGATGCGTCCTCCGTGAAGAACTTCTTGGTGTACTCCTTGACCTTGGCGATAAATGCATCCTTTTTTGTAGAGTGCACATACACATAATCTGGGGCTATACATACCTGACCATTGTTGATAAACTTACTCCAAGCGATCCGACGAGCGGCAGTATTGATATCCGCAGATTCATCGACTATAGTTGGAGATTTTCCTCCTAACTCAAGAGTTACAGAAGTCAAGTTTTTTGCTGCAGCAGCCATGACGATCTTGCCTATAGATGGCGCGCCAGTAAAGAAGATATGATTAAAAGGAAGCTCAAGCACACTCTTAGCAGTTTCTACGCCGCCTTCAACCAAGACTACTTCATTTTTATCGAAGACTTCACTGACTATTTTTTTCATCAGCGCTGATGAGTGTGGAGTATTTTCTGAAGGCTTGATCATCACTGTGTTGCCAGCAGCAATAGCACTGATAAGAGGGCAAAAGGTCAGATTAAATGGAAAATTCCAAGGCGATATGATAAGTACCACACCTTTTGGTTCATATTTGATATATGAACTTGAGCCCATCATCGCAAGTGGTGTTGAGACTCCATGTCTACCCATCCAATGACTCAAGTGACTCCGCACATGCTTAATCTCACTCGTGATCGGATAGACATCCGTTAAGTCTACTTCACTAGGATGCTTCTTAAAATCATTGAACATCGCTTCCTTGATCTCAGGGCGATATTTGTTAATAGCATGCAGTAGCTTTTTGAGCTTTTTCCTGCGCTCACTTACGGTTGTGTTTCCTATGTTAAATTGATTGGCTTTTAATGCCTCGAAGTGATGTTGGATGACCTTGGCCAAAGTTTCAGGAGCTTCTAGGATGCGCGTCATATTACTTTCTTTGAAGTGTGATTAGTATGCTTGAACTAATATAGAAAAAATGAGTCGTATCACAGTGTCCAGTGAAAGACGGCCATCAGCAGTCTAGATGCTGGATACTTACTGGCATATGATCACTTTTTGATATCCAATCATCATAACTTCCGACAGTAACTTTTGTCTTTATATTCATAAGGGAAGAAGACACAAAGCAATAATCTAGATGATACGGCTTCGTCAGCTTCTTGGTTAGAAAGAATGTAGGGTCTGTTTCTTGACCATGTGATACGCCATGACTTTGGTGATAAGTGCTTAGTATCTCTTTGTCTTTTAGAAACGAGACTACATCTGTATGACACCCTTTAGGATACTTGTGATCCCAGATCGGATGACTATTAAAGTCACCGACAAGTATAGAAGGATGATCCAACAAAGAGCGGTAATGATTGATCGCTCCCCACACTTGTCCTACATAACCCTTAGATCGGGTAGAGTGGGGCATTGCCCAGATCGCAAAAAGGTTGATCATCTGGTCATGTACTTTCATCTTGATTGGTAGGACATATTCGTATTGTGGATCATGCTCTTCCATAAGGCTTAACTCCACCTCTCCATAGGCTAACACTGCGATGCCTTTGTGTGGGTTTTTACCATACCAGATAACTTGATGAAGACCATGTTCATCTTGTAGTTTCTGGATCGGCAGTTTATCCTTGTGCTCGCATTCTTGGATGACCATGACATCGGGCTTGAAGTCCAGTACATGGTGATACTTCTTGCGGAAGGCCATGGCACAGTTCCAGGTGAGGAGGTTCATGAGACTAAGATGGGACAATCAACTGAGTTGATCCAGGCTACAACTTTTATAACATAAGGAAGCTTCTTATTTCGATACAACCAACTTACGTCGCTGAATTAAGCGTCTACGCTTAATTCGAATATTGGAGTGTTGGTTTAGGATACTGATTTTAAGCGTGGACGCTTAAAATAGCAGGAGGCATACCTAAAGTAGTATGACGAAGTGATTCCATTGGTGCCAGAGCACTAATGTTAAGGTGCCGCCGCAAGCAACGGGCTTGCGGACGACTTGGGACACCCGTTGTGCTATATAAGGTTGGAAAGTATCGAGTCATAGATGATTTAAACCAATAGGTTGAAAAGTTCTGAAGAAAAAAAGCCCCGCCTCTCAATAAAGAAAGACAGGACGGGTTTCGCAAATTCTTGACACCATAATTGGCGCTTATAACCTTAGTTGATATTGGGATTTTATTGGTTTCAGATGCTAATCTAAATGAAGTTCTGCTACAAATATGATAAAAAAACCCAAATATCGTACCGTTTTAACAGTCTGCGGGGGTTTATCTATTGCATTGCGCGCCATTCACCAAATTATTCTAGCATTTCTTAATAATAAGACATATCTTTATTTAAGAAATATGAACAAAGTGGTTTTTTTAAGCAAGTTTGAAAAAATAAAAATGTAGACTGGCGGCAAGTGCCAATGCAAACAAATTAATTAGCTCTTGCCGCTTGCGGTAAGAGCTTTTTTTATTTAGTGAGAAGTCGAGGACGGGTTTCGCAAAATCCTACCTAAAATTTCTCTTAAGAAGCACTAGCTGGTATATCTATCATCCCCTGCTGGGGATGATAGTATTTAATTAATACTTACTAAAACTAGCCTTATGAGAGTTTTTACAAATTATCCAAGAGCCCGTTATTGTTGTTTTGTCTTGTGTATTCTGTTTGGGACTCCAGAATTTGCACAAACCGATCCTGAAGTTCTGACCTACCCGAAAGAACAAGAACATGTTGCTGTCCATGAAATATTGGAATCTAAGTCGAGAAAATATGATCAGGACAAGATCATAACCAATTACCTAGGAGTTGAAGGTGTTGATCGAATCAAAGGACCGAGAAAACAAGGATTTTTGACAAAGAATAAGCTTAAAGGTAGACCAATTGACGTCAAAGAGTATGTCAACACCTTTTATCCTAACCATGTTTATATAAAGCATCATGTGGCAGATCGCAGGTGTCAATACATCACGATAATCGCAAAAGATAAATGGGATGCACTGTCGGTTAAGAACTTTGCTAATCCACTTAGAGGTATGAAATTACTGACATATCCAGCTTTTGATAACCATCCGAGACTTGCAAAAATTTACAAAGATCTATTGAGTCTCATTGTTGATGAAGATGAAAAGTTCAAAGCCATCAAATATGCACCGGACAAAATAACAAGAGACCTTGCGTGCCTACATTATCTAAGATGCTTTGACGATATTCCTACAGTCAAAAGGAAGGGGGAAGTATTGCCTAAAGATGTAGAAGATCCTTCATCAATAGTGTGCATTAGAATTATTGAACTATTCGAATTGAATAAATGGGATAAAAGTGTTTTTGAGAGCGACTGCGATGTCAATGAAATATTAGAGAATCTAGTAGCTATGATTCCGAGATCGCAGCTTATGGCTATGAAGGACAATATTCCAATGGAATATCAGGGCTTATATCTCGAACTCGCAGAGTGCGAAATAGCGAATTCAATCAGAACCATTTCAGAATATAGATTATTTGATAGCTTATATCAAAAGCAGTCTATATGTAGAGCAGTTGCTTTACAGAGAGTGACGAGCCACCTAAAAGGAACTGAAAAAATATGGTCGTTTGTTGCTGGAAATAAATCTGCTATTGAAGAGCACAAATTTACTGTAAAATTAGATCTCAAAAGATCCATAAGTTCAATTGATCATTTGATGGCATACCATGGAGTTTACCAGGATGAGGCATCATTAATTGAGTCTGCGGAGTGGGCAATTTCTAACCTCGACTTTGAAGAGTATGCTGTGCTTGTCGAATCCAATCTTTTTGGTCCTATTCGTGAAGAAATTAGAGATATGATCTTTTCTCGAACGGAATTCGATCTTGACCTTTGTGACCTTTATTTGAAACACTTCTCTAAAGATTCAGATCAGCTAAAAGAAGTTTACATAAATTCTATTGATCTAGATCCTACTCAAATAGGAAGGAGCCAAAAGGTTGCGAAATTTTTGAAGAAATTTGGAGAAAATGGATTGAATCGTATAAATCCAGAATATGTAGACTGCGATCTTATATTTTATGTTGCTAATTCTGACCCAAATTTGGCTGAGGGATTATATCCGCATGCTCTAAGTTGTGTTGCAGACTTTAGTTCATTGCTAACGTTTAGTGAAATACCAGGATATGAGAATCAAGTTGAGGCTTTCAATAAAGTGAAAAATGTGCTATCTCCAGTTGATCTTATAAACCTTTATAGTAGTAATCATGGGTTACGTAATGAGATTGAGATAGAGTATGTTGATAAGCTCAGCACTCCTGAAGAAGCTGATTGGTATCTAGAGCATTATCACGGGGAAGATAGCTATCGTCGATCGGTATCGCAGAAAGGACTTGTTGCTGAATTTGAAAGAAGTGGTAAGGGAAGTTCTACGGCAAAAAGAGCACTTGATCATATGCTCCAATTTGAGGTCGATCCTTTGTTGTTCAAGAATTACATAAGGTGTGCTGATGTTCCGGCTGTGCTAAATTCACTCGCGACATCGAACGATATTGAGAAATTATATGAATTTGTAAGTAGTTGCATCGGGTCTGGTAACATAGAATATTACAAGAGTTTCTTTCATGATAAGCCTGATTTTCAGAGCAGAGTTATGTCGAATGTTATAAATGATCTGTCAAATTCAAGAGTGATGCAGATTTCAGTTCCAGAGTTGAAAAAAAACGAGGTCTTTGTTGATTCTATTGACATCTCAAAGGCAAGAGTCCCCGTATTAGTTCTTAATATAAAAGGTAAACTGGATAAAAAAACGAGCTATCAAGTTCACTATAACGAGGGGGCTGCATCAGTGCTGTTTACGAATACCAAGAAGGTCATTTATTTGGATGGATTTAAAGAAGGCTCCGTAATATTTAAAGTTGTTAATAGAGCAGGTGCAAGTGAGGTCAAGTCATATGATAAGAGTGCTGGAGAGCTAATTCTTCTTGATGTGCCAACTACGATGCTTTCGTTCAAGCAAATCGTTAACAACGATGAATTAAGAAAAGAATACTATCAACTAGCAAAGAAGATGTCAAATGGAGATGCGAATTCTCTTGATTATAGAAAAATGCTGGGTGATGACTTAGGAATGCTATTAAACAGCGATTTTGTAGAGAAAGAACAAGTTAAGTATTATGCTTCAAAAGTGTCAGAGTTTTACTTAGAACTAGCAAGGCCTTATTACAAACGTGATGAGATAGAAAGAATCGGTGACAGTATTGCTCGAGTCGTAAAAGGTCTGACTAGCTGGTTAGGTGACTAATTCTTGAATGACTACAAAATAGGATATGATGACTTATCTAAAAGCCGTTGACCAAATACTGGCTGAATTCCAAGAAGGTCATGAGTTGAACCTTCGGGGTCTACTCCACGATTTTAATGCTGATTTTATTAAATTTTGTGAAGTGACCAGAACTGGATTCGAAAGCTCATTTGCTTTCTACTCAGTGAGATCTTTGCAACTTGTACATTCTATTTCAAATATTGGAGTGCTACTTGTTGAGAACAAAGAAGTTTCTCTAAGAGATTGTTGCTCTGATAAGGTAGATTGGTTTAAGAAACCGCTATTTTCTAAAATCGTATTGAGTCAGCTCAGATTTGAGGTTAAAGAGGAGAATGATGAGCTTGATTTAGTCTGGTTTGATTTTGACGGATCTTTCAAGTTTATTATCACAAACTTCTTAAGATGAATAGAAGATTATTTATTCAGAATAGTTCTATAGCCCTTGTTGGAACGCCCGTGGCTCAATTTGGGATAGATATTTTTCCTCTTCCTAACCCTTTAAGAATTGGTATTGGTCGAGTTGTTGGCAGTTTTTTCCTCAAGGTTATTGAAGAAACGGCGTGGAGCTATTTATCGAAAAAATTAGAACCACATGTCGATTCCGTGTTGGGTTTGAATTCTTCTTTTGCTGAATCCACTGAAGAGATTCCTCAAGAAATCAAGCAAGAAATATTCAACATTTCTACTGAAAGTGTAGATCTTCATGTAATTCGAGATCAATATGATAAGCACCTCTTAAGTGCTTATCATATTCTAACTAATGTCAGGGAGTCAACAAGAGAAGGACTTTTTAACCATTCATATGTTAGACTTTTTAACTCTAGGCGATATATGGGTAGCTTGAATTTCCCGGATATGGTTGCTATTGATCGGCTTGCAGAGCATTTTTTAGGTACTATCCCTATTGGTATTAATCCCGGTATAGCCTTGACTAAATCACTTTTGCCGCAATCAAGGTCTAGTCGATCTTTTTTTCCTCCTAGAGGTGTCGATAGTGAGTATGGCAGTTCTGTAATTAAAACAGATCACGGGTATGTCCATGTCATTTATCAATTCATTGATGAATTTACAATGAAATGCGCAATCAGTTATAAATCAGATTCGAGGAGGAGCAGATTTCCATCAACCAATCTAGAATTCATGCATGAGTTTAAGAGTTGAGCGCTGAACGAATGGCAAATTGTCGTCTATAGTTGTACTCATAATATTCATGAAATCCCATTGATAAAGGTTTCTACAAATGAGATGATCCTAGCTGTGATGCGTTCTGCGGTGCTACCTCTCTCTTTTAGGGAAGGTCTTTGATTCATAACTCCGACGATGTCATCTCTGAGCGGTTTCTTTTCTGAGAAGAGATACTTGCCTATGACTTCTTGTAGTCCTACTGAGTCAAGGTCTTCCTCTTTACTTAGGGCCGCAAGCGCGGCTAACCGCTCTTTGTCCCAGAAGGATTCGAACTCGTCAGGTATATTATCAGAGTCTTCGATATAAGGAAGATTTTCTTGGATGAACTTTTCGATGAGCTCTCGCTTACTACGCAGGGAAACATCACCTGTCATCAGGTCGACGATAGCCTTCCTTTGCTTTTCTTGGTCCTGTGGCGATGCATCTTTTAGCTTGGCTAGGAGCTTGAGGATGTAGGTGACATTAACTTCATCTCGATGGATGAGTTCTAACTCAAAGTCGATGTCGTTGAGGATAGAGACTTTCTCTTTTTGATTTTGGCTCCTTGTCTTGAGTGTTAAGGTTTAAAATCGAGTTGTCAACAGAGGTCAAAATATCAGCTATTTTTTCTTGCTCATTAAGTGTTGTTGGAATCATTGCCTTAATCTTGTTTATTGCAGAGACAGAGATGCCAGGTTGTGCTTGACCTGTTGCGAATCTGTTTAGTTTTAAACGGATCAGTGAATAATTGAGCCACTTGGTATGCATATATTTTTTAGGTGTTACAACCACAGCGTGTTCCGTTGCATAGAATTTGCCATTGGCAAATTTTATATTCCCACAGTGTGCTCCTTGACGACCAATCAGTGAAAAGTCTCCAGAGTGAGTTGCGGATTTTACATATCCTCTTATGCCGTTTCCTCCATAACAAGGAAATAATTCTGGATGATTTCTATCGTTGATTTCAGATGCTGAAATGAATTTTCCAGCTTTTAGATTACAAATATCCCCCAACCTCTTCTCCTTCCACTCCGGAAAGTCCTTCCCCTCCTCATCTTTAAATCTGATCTCCTGATTAAAGATCTTTTGCATGACGCCTTTTTTGTAGAGCTCTAGTTGTTCTTTCTTTTTTTGTAGTAGCTCGATGCGGCGGTCGATGGCAGAGAGAAAGGTGGCTATTTTTTGTTGTTCTTTTTTTGTAGGAAGTGCAATTTTAAATTTCTTAATGCTTTCAAAGTTCAATCCTTCCCGTCCACTCCCTGTTTGGCCTTGATATATTAATTTCTGACCTCGCCACGAGCTTAGGAAGAACTGAATAAAATGTGGTGAGTTGGCTGAAATACGAATTATTGATACATGCTGATTTACATTCCCTTCTTGAAATTTTGAAGGCACGACACAGCTTCTTCCTATTGATCCACCTGTTATGTTGAGTAGGATATCATTTGATTGAACTTTGCTAGAACTCATCTCTTTATGTATTGATAGAGGTATATGAGTTTCATCTAGGTTAAGCCGATTGGAAATGACATTTTGGCTCCGAATAAATGGGATGCCTTCTTTTGTATACACTTCCACTCCGCCTTTAGGAGTTTTACCACTTCCAATCTTTGATGAAATTGACCCTAGTAGGTGCGTTTCCCACTCCCCCTCAAACCCAGGAAACCGTAACTCCGGCACGCGCTTCTCTTCATTTTTCTTTCTACTCATGAAGCTTCCTTTTTTCTTCTAGGATATGGTTGGTGAGCTAGATGTTGGGCCTGGAAAAGTGTTTGCGTAATACTACGGTATGCGTAGTAAAGTGCAAACGAAATTCCAAGTACCCTTGTGCTCTTCACCACTTGAATAGGTGCTACTCTGAATTGTGGGGTCAGTGACCCCACAATTGGGTCTGAAGAAAGTGGGTACAGTGTCCCCACAATTGGATATCGTCTATGGATAGCTATGTGCTGTATGCTGCTCATGCTACTTCTTCTTTTCTTTTTGGAGTGCCGCTTTTAGCTCTAGTCCTTCTGGTGTGAGGAGGTAGCGTTGCTTGGGAGAGTTGGGGCTTTGAGGATACTTCATCATGACGAGATTGTCGGCCATGGCAGGGTTGAGATAGTTTTCCCTGAAGTTTTTTCTGTCCGAGAGTCGCATTAACTCTTGCAGCTCTTTGGTACTATGTTCCCCTGTTATCATGGTTACAAGCTGTAGCACTTGCGCGGTAGTTGCGCGGTAGTTGCGCGGTAGTTGCTCGGTACTTGCACGGTCTCCATCTACTTGGGGGGTACTTGGAGGGTACTTGAGGGGTGATTGGTCCTTACTTGGAGGGTGCTTGCGGGGTACTTGGGGGGTACTTGCGGGGTCTACTGCTGGTCGATATAGGGTGATGGTGAAGCCTTCATCTGTCGATATCTCAGGTGCCTGTAGCGATGCTGCGCGACATTGGTTATAGAGCACATTGGACTTTGTAACCTTCTTCAAAAAGATCCAGCGCTCAAGTGATTGCTCTTTAGCGCGATCATATTCATGCTCAGTTGGTGATACACCATCTTTATCTTCATAACCATATTCTTGACCACAGAGCATCAGATAGATCTGTGATCGATCTACTTCGTCGAGATATACCTCTTGTGGTGACTTACCTTTCACTCTGTCGCGCTCAAATAAGTAAGGCGTGAAGTAATGTCTCAGCAAGGTGTCCTGCTCAAATAGCTCATATAGCTTCAGCCTGATATCACTGAACTCAGCCTGTACACTCGATATGAAGACGCGATACTTCATCAGAACGGGGTAGGGATGCCTAGTTCGTCGCAGTACTTTTTGATCTCAGCTTCGGTATCCTTGAGTTGTGCATCGATGGACTTGAGTTCTTGAGAGACGGCATGAAGATCGATCGGTTCCTCCTCTTCGAAGGTGTCTACATAGCGAGGGATATTGAGGTTGTAGTCATTGTCGGCGATCTCCGATAGGGTGGCTACATAGCTGTACTTATCGATGGTCTTGCGAGATCGATAGGTGTCCGTGATCAGTTGGACATCTTCGTCGCGGAGGACATTTTGATTACCTTCTTTGATGAAGTGATCGTCACCACTCGCATCGATGAATACGATGTCCTCATCTGCCTCGCGACACTTCTTGATGACGAGGATGCAGGTAGGGATAGAGGTGCCATAAAAGATATTGGCTGGGAGTCCGATGACAGCATCGAGATAGTTGAGCTCCTTGATAAGATACTCACGGATGGTACCCTCGGCAGCTCCTCTGAAGAGGACACCATGCGGTGCCACACAGGCCATGGTGCCATTATCAGCGAGCTGGTAGATCATGTGGGTGATGAAGGCATAGTCGGCCTTGGTCTTAGGAGCGAGTCGGCCATACTGGGAGAAGCGCTCGTCGGTTTCGTTGAGCGGATTGTCCTTGCCCTTCCAGTGTGCCGAGAAAGGAGGATTAGCCACTACGGCTTCAAATCTCAGGTCCTCGTGCATCGGATGCTCGAGTGTATCCTCTTGTCTGATGTCGAACTCTCTGAAGTGGACATCGTGGAGGATCATATTCATCCTAGCGAGATTGTAGGTGGTGCGATTCAACTCTTGACCATAGAACTCACTGACGTCAGCTTCTTTTTGTACGCGGAGTAACAGGGAGCCCGACCCACATGTAGGATCATATACGGACTTGATCTTCTTCTTACCTGTCGTCACAACCTTTGCCAAGATCTTAGAGACTTGCTGTGGTGTATAAAACTCTCCTGCAGACTTGCCAGCTCCAGCGGCAAACTTGCCGATGAGAAACTCATAGGCATCACCCAAGACATCTGACTCTATATCGGTGAGCTTGAAGTCGATCTCATCCAGCTTGTTCAAGATTTTCACGATGATCTCATTACGGGCGCCTACTGTCCGACCGATCTTGGTAGAGTTGAGATCTAAGTCTTCGAAGAGGGCCGTAAAGTCATCTTCTGACTCCGTGCCCATGGTGCTTTGCTCGATATGGTTAAGGACAGCCTGTAGATCTTCGAGGATGTAGTTACTTTCTTCTTCAGTGTCGGCATTGCCTCTAGCAGTTATAGCGGAAAAAAGCTGATGGGGCAGCAGGAAGTAGCCTAGCTTGAGTAAGGACTCATCTCTGATAGCGACTAATATCTCAGGATCTTCCACTTCCGTAAATTCTGTAACCTCTTCACTCTCTAGCAGTTCGTTAGCATATATGTACTGCTTCTCGGAGAGATACTTATAGAAGATGAAGCCAAGGATATAATCCCGATAGTCATCTGCACTGATCTTTCCTCTTAGTAAGTTGGCGATACCCCAAAGCTGGGCTTGGAGCTGCTTTTTCTGATCTTCCGACATAAGTTGTTGATAGTACGCCTAATATCTGAAATGATCCTTTAAAAGAGGAGGAATGAATAAGAAAGGTGACGAATATGGACATCATGGTTAAAATTATCTATATCAGCATCGTAAATCATAAATCTAACTAGTCAATAGTCAGTATTTGTTGAGGATTCTTCTGAAAAAAAGAGACAGTATTCTAGAAAGCTATTAGGTTCAACTCCTTAATATAAAATACATGAAAGTTGCACTAACCATCCTCTTCGCTTTCTGCATGTTCAACTTAGGTGCACAGAAGATCCTAACGTTTGATTTGGAGACCAACACCGTCAGGCTTATTAAAATTAAGAATGATAAAGTAGATTATGATTCAATCCCTGACTCGCTAATCGCTCATTATCTAGATCAAGAAAAGAACAAGGGATGGAAGATAAAAAAGATGAATTTTAACACTCCACTATATAGAAAGTTCAGGGTAGGTGAGTACGTAGTACTTCAAATCAATAACATCGACAAGTCTAATCGGATAGACTCCGTCTATGTGACCTATAGCTTTCTCGATAATGATCTCGGTCAATATAGAGAGCTCTTTAATAATGTGCTCAACAATGCACTGACGCCTTTTTCTGGAGATCAAACTGCTTCCAATGGAAGTGGGGATGGAAATGGTACTACTCCTACTAATACTGATCCAGTACTACAAGGTGCCTTTGTCGGAGAAGGAGGCAGAAGTATTGCAAATTTTGAACCTAGTGGTGATGAAAGTGGAGACCGCTTGGAGTTTATACTTTCTTGTTATAAAGCGAAAACAGCAACTCCGCGAGATTCACTAATCGAATCACTGCTTGATTCCATAGGGCTGGATCCAGATAAAGACTTGCTTTTTGCCTCTAGGCCAGCAGCTGAAAGGGATAGTTTGGTAGATGACTTTAAGTTTAGATCATTGAATAGAAGATTTGGAAGTTATTCGACTATAAATGAGGACTTGGTAGACCTGCTGAACCTCATAACCGATCAATCTTTTACACCTGACGACATTGATATTTTATACGAGATGGCATTGGCTTCAGTGGAGGAGGTTAAAGAATCCGAGAGTAGTGAGGAGATATCTTCACCCAAACGGGATCAAGCGAATGATTCAAGTAAGGTGGGGAAAAGTGTCACCTATTTTCCTATTCAGGTACCCAATAAAGATTTAGTCTACTTTCATATAGAAGCCTTCAAAAATGGAGTCAAACAATATGAGCGACCATTCTCATTGCAAACAAGGTTTGGTTTTAAGATTGATTTTAGTGCAGGGTTCCTAGCCACCGGATTAAGAGATAGGAATTATTTTCTGCGCCCGGTTCAGGATACGACTTTTGCACTTGTTGATGGGATGGTGTCTGATAGTCTAATAGTTACTACAAAGAATCAAATAGGTGAAGAAGATAATGGATCATTTATAGTGGGCGCTGGGATATTAGCTCATTTCTACACCAGGTTTCTGCCAAGGTTTAATCCAGCATTCAGCATGGGGTTTATGTTTAATCAAAATGGTAACTTGAATTACCTAGCCGGAGGGTCCATTATATTTGGTGAAGAACAAAGATGGATCATTAATGGTGGGCTTGCTGTAGGTGAAGTGAGGCGTCTTTCGAATTTGTTTTCCGAGGAAGAGTTGATAGATTCTAATATAACTGAACTTCCTTTGGTAGATGAATGGGCAACAAGTTGGTATTTAGGTGCCAGTTATAACTTTTAGCTAGGCGAGCTGAGGCGGTCACTGGTTTATGCCATTTCCATAGTTCCATCGCTGAATTAAGCGTCTACGCTTAATTCGCATATTAGAATGTCGGCTTATGATATTGATTTTAAGCGTGGATGCTTAAAATAGCAGAGGTGCGGTCTTCACTCGACGATATAGAAGCCTTATGACGAAACCTTATGCCGATAAATCCAACTTATCAGCAATCCTCCTAACATCATCAGACATCCTAACCAGACTAGATTGATCCCTGGGAAGATGTCGGCTTGAACGATCAGGAGGTCGTCACGTGGCACTTCAGAGGCTATCAGAAGTTCCAGTTCAGTGTCTTGGCGGTCATCTATAGCCACCTTAAAAGTCATCTCTTCTGTACTTGGTGAGATGTTAGCGAACCTTGTGTGAAGACCACTCTGTGGGTCGTGATCTTTGATGGAAAACTGTTGAGCATTGCGGAGTATGAAGACTGGCTTTTGCGAAGATTGCTGACCAGCAGGAGATGTTATATCTAATACTGCTGCTAGGGCGATATCTCCTTCTTTAGCTACGTAGTTTTTATAATTACCGGATCTGTCAAAAGAGCTGAGTGTTAGTTTATATCCTTTCCACGAGAGTGACTCACCTTGCTTCAAGGTGATGTCTTCATATGCGAGTGCATCTTCTTCAGTGAATATCTTGGCAAATGATTTTTCAGGTACTTTAATCTTAATATTGAGATCATTGATTATGACTGGAAACTGAAAGACTAGTGCTTCCTTTAAGCCTAATCCGACAACATGGCTTTCTGTAGTGCCAGTACGTTTGTCTGTGATATCTATAGGTATCCCAACAGTCAAGTCATACTTGGTGGTATCCCTTGACTTTCGGTCAGCAGCAAAGTCAAAATTGAATATAGGATTGCCTACAACATAGGAGTATGTCTCCTCTTCGATCACTTCACCTGGAAAGACAAGATGAGAAAGGTAACGCAGACTATCTTCCATCGCCTTTGCCTGCTCGATATCCGACAAATAGGGTGGTGGAGATGCTTTGGTAAATACATCATAAGTCAGATACCGATTATTGCCAGGATTAGGTGTTGCAATCTTGGTGAAGTCTTCTTCATATAATACCGACGGGTTAGCCACAAACTGTCGGATCACCTGATTGTTTTCATCTACTTGCTTGAATTCTATATCGTAGGTTCTCGTAAACCTCTCAAGCGTATCGCCTGAGTAGTTCATCCAATATCCTTTGGACAACCAGGGCTCATCTTCTATAAGTACGATCGCCGTATTAGCTCCTTCTCCTTCAGTAAAGTCTTGGCGATCAAAAGTACTTGCTGCTGTGATCGTCTCTTGATTCAGTCCGCTATACATGATGCCTAATATCAAAACACCAAACCCGATGTGAGATAAGGCAGATCCCACCATTTTGAGATTTCCTTTGACAAAAGTCCCTATGTAAGCGGTGTTGCTGATGATCGTAAAGAGACCTGCGAATAAAAAGGCATATTGGCTATATGCTGTGATCTGGATAGTCAGACCAAGTAGAAAGGTGAGGAGTGATGCAAGACCAACATTTACGAAAGTGAGCTTAGCAAATCTACTGCTATAACCTTCCCAGTTAGTACCCATATATCTCAGTAGTATCGAACCACCGGCCAGAAGCCCCATAAATACGCCGATCCAAATCTGGAAGCGATTATGATGACTTACGGGGTCATCGATGGCGATAGGTATGTGATCAGGCTGGAAGAGTTCTACGATCTTATTGTAGACTGGCAAGGAAGTGCTTGCCGTCATGAGCATGCCCGAAAAGCAAAGCACTAAAGCACCAACAAACATCCAAAACTCGCGGCTATAGGCCTTCTCTTCTTGCTGCTTGACTGGTATAGCTTTGTAGGCCCTTAGAAACATGATCAATGCTGTGAGACCAAAGAACCCTAAGAATGCTACGAGCTGTACTTCGAGGCCCATGGTAGTGAAAGCATGTACAGAAGTATCTCCTAGTATGCCACTTCGAGTCAAAAAAGTAGAGTAGACGACGAACAGAAAGCCCATCAAATAATAGATCATGGTGCTCCTGATGGAGTATCCCGTAGACTTTGCTATCAGATTAGTATGTATACCTGCTACGACCAGCAGCCAGGGAACTAAGGAGGTGTTTTCTACAGGATCCCAAGCCCAGTAGCCTCCAAAAGTTAGGGCCTCATAGGCCCAAGCTCCTCCCATCAGTATGCCAAGTCCTAGGATAAATCCGCAAAAAAGCGACCATCGCAGCATAGGGCGGAGTAAGTCTTTATAGTTGCCAGTACTCAATCCAGATACCGCCATCGCAAAAGGGATAGATGTAGAAGCGAATCCTAGGAAGATTACAGGCGGGTGGATCGTCATCCAATAGTTTTGGAGTAGTGGATTAAGCCCTCGACCTTCTATCATCGTCAGATAATCTGCTGACTGAAATATCGGCGCCTGGTAAACATCGCGTATCAGGATAAACGGATTGCTTCCGATCTTATAGTCTTCTTCTACAAAAGGAATATGTACACCGAGCAGCATACTTGTGATCCACGCTTGGATAAGTGCTAGGGTGATCATAGTAGGACTTGTCCACTTTCCCCCCTTGGCCATCATGATCCAGCCGAGTACCACATGCCAAAACATCCACAGCAGGAAGCTGCCTTCCTGATCTGCCCAAAAGGCTGCCAAGAGATATCGCATGCTCGAGTTGTCTGAGACGGTGCGAAAGACATAGTCATACTCATACCATTTGGAAACCATGGCGAAGAGCACGAGACCTATCACGCCGAAGACACTTACACCATGGACGATATATCCTATGCCGCCAAGTCGCTTCCATGAGAGATCACCGTGTCGCGATTGATAATATGACCATGCCGAGAAAAGTGTGGCGACGAATGCCAGGAGTACTAGACCATGTCCAAGTACACCTAACCAGAGATGTTCGCCGATGTAGGTGACTTCCTCCATCAACTATCGAGTGCTGCCTCTTTGCGAAGTGCAAGTTGTTCTTCCTTGTATTTGGAAGGACATTTCAGGAGAACTTCGGATGCCTGGAAGACTCCTTCATCATTCATTTTACCCGTCAGGACGATGGATTCTGAGTTTTCAAATCCCTGCTCCTTTGGCTTGTGAACTTCGACTTGCCGCTTCTCGTTGTCTTTATCTATGAGGTAGAAACTGAAGTAGTTTGGATTCTTGTTTGGCTCGTAAAACAAAGGATCAATCTTGGAGTAGGTGCCTGATATCTTTACTCTCTTGCCAGATTCTTCCGCTTTCGCAAATGTTGTAAATGTGCTTAGATCAGCAGATGATAGAACTATCATAACTGCAGCTGCCGCTATCATCACTAGAGCTACGATGTGCATCTTTTTCATATACGACTGCTACTGGTTAATTTCTGGTGCAAATTTAACTCATATACTTATTTAGGTCATTCGTCTCTAGGGACTTAGATTAAGTCTAAATAACACCTTGGATTGATCCAGAGTAGCTCTGATTGATAATTGAGCAAGTATAAGCTTTAGGCTCACTCAAAAAACTCCCGCGGATAAACCACCTCGCCACTCACATGGTGCAAGGCGCCCTTTTCTAACTCTACTGCCATACAGTTTTCAGAAGGTGAATCATATGGAAAGTGAATACCAAAGTTGACAGCAGGTTCATAGCCAAATCTGGGATAATATGCACTGTGACCGATAAGCACAATAGCGCTGTATCCCAGTTCGAGTGCTCGCTCATGTCCTCGCCTGATCAGCAGACTTCCTACACCTTGTCGCTGATCACTTGGAAGGACTGATACAGGTGCAAGAGAAAGGGTAGTGTGTTCCTTGTCTTTTGATTTAACCTGGACTTTTGATAGAAGTAAGTGGCCTATGATCTGACCTTCCCTCTCTGCCACTAAGGATAGCTCAGGGATGAAAGCATTTGATCTCCTAAGTCTCTCGACGATGAGATGCTCGGTGCCACTGCTGTGTTGCATAGTAGCAAAGGCAGCTTCGACTATATCTTTTACGATGGCGTGATCATCCCTTTGCTCTTCTCGTATGATCGTCATGTATACTAGTGCCTATTGTGTATTATCTAGATTCTGTGATGGTGCCATCAGCGCACATATATGACCTGGCGGGATATTTGGTACTGAGATGATCATCTGATATGGCACAAAGGATAGAAGTTTGATTCTCCTTGACGAGAGAAATAAAGAGATTCATCACTGCCTCGATGCTTTTTGTATCAAGATGGATCATAGGGTTGTCCGCTATCAATAGTTTTGGACGATTGAGCACAGCTCTTGCGATAGCAACTTTTTGTTTTAATCCAGAAGGCAGATCACTGATGACTTCACCTTGTATGGCCGTTATTTCTAAGGCACTTAATACCTCTGAGATTCTTTTTTCTCTTTCGCTTGAGATAGCCATACCAGTAACTTGAAGTATGGTGTCTAGATTTTTCTGGACAGATTGATCCTTAAAAAGTGGATACAAATCCGAGATGAGCCCGATGGATCTACGATACTCAGGAAGCGTCCTATGATTGAGTTCTGACAGATCAAAACCTGCTGAGTATATACGAGCTCCGTCCATCTTAAGAAGGCCATACAATCCTTTGATAAGCGTGGATTTTCCGCTTCCAGTATCTCCCTTTAGATAGCAGAACTCACCTCGATTCATCACTACATGGATATCCCGCAGTATAGATCTCTCTTCTAGTAGCACATATGCTCTATCCAAATGCAGCACCTCTTTGTACTCACTCATATCACAAAAGAAGCGAATATTTTGTTACTTGATTATTAGGACACTCCTAAACTTAGTAGATCACCAAGCAAATCTCAGTGATTACGATTAGGTAACTATGATATATCACTCAGCAAAACGTATAGGAAGCTTGAAAAATGGATCCAGTTGATCGTCATATAGTATGATATACTTTACTAAGGATCCCCCTTCTTTATAAAGACAAAGCAGCCTCCCATATGGATACTGCGTAAAAGTTTGTTTGGGCTGAAAGTCAGCATAAAGCACGAAATCTGCTCCATATCTCTCTTGAGACATCTTAGAGGGGTACTCTGTGATTTCGACAAACGTATCTTCTTCATTCGTAGTGATGTGTGAGATGAGTTTGACTATTTCTACATTTGGAAAGAGCAGATCGGTGTCTTTATCTACGATAAGTCTTATTTCGACATTGGGTGGACTATGAAAGACGGCATCATACCTTAGATATTCATCTTCCTGTACTGTTGAGAGCTTCATCCACCTTTCTACTGGCAAGTAGAACTCTAGATTGTGACGCTCAAGAAGTTTAGTGAACTTCTTAGTGTACAGAAAGTCATCTTGAGATCTTATCTCTGTGACTGTCATCACAAAGAAGGAGCAGATCAGGTATATGATAGATCTCTTTATCATTCCATAAGAGCCAGAGCAGCCTTGACATCATTTACAGGTAGTTTGCATGTCTTGTTCTGACAGACATATATCATGGTCTCACCATCTACATATTTGTATTTAAGTAGTGGTAGGTCGCTTTCTTTGGTTTCGCCCAGATACACTGCATCGGACCTAAAGGATTGCATTAGTTCAAGGGCAAGTGCTTGTGCATTATCACCCATAACTGCGACCTCATACGGCGGGTGCTCTAAGTCTATGGCCATTTGCAGCCAGTTGCTATAGTATGAAGGCTGCTGCGTCTGCTGGATATTTCCATCTATCGTTGCAAGCATGGCCTTTGCCTTAGCGAGATATTTCTCGTTATAGAGTAAATCTCCCAACTTAAGTAGATTTCTTGCCATAACACTGTTGGACCCAGGGATGACGTTATCTGCGAGTTCGGATTTTCTTGCTATCAATGCTGGATCTTCATCAGAAGTATAGAAGAACAGGCCAGTTTCGGGATTGTCAAAATGCTGGAGTACATACTCCATGAGCCTTTCACTATTGTAAATATGACTCTCGTCAAAAGTTACTTCATATAGTGCTAACAAAGCATCGATGGTAAGTGCATAGTCATCAAGGAACCCATTGATCGAGGCCTTGCCATCCTTGTAATTTCTGAGGAGGCGATGATCACCATTCTTCTGATCAGCAAGAAGCGAAGACATAGCGCTTTGTGCTTTATTGAGATAGTCCTTATTCATAAGAGCCTTATAAGCATCTACATACCCCTTGATCATAAGTGCGTTCCATGAAGTAAGAATCTTATCATCTAGACCAGGTCTAATCCGGTTTGCTCTCTCCGCCAATAATACCTCATTAGCAGCGGATATAGTCTCCCTAAGTTCCTCGACTGAAATGTCATGCACTTTGGCAAATACTTCAGGCTTGGACGTCACATGCAAGATGTTATGGCCTTCGAAGTTGCCTCCTGTACTCGTATTGTAGTAGGTTTTTACCAAGTTGCTGATTCGTTCATCTTCAAAGAGACCATCGATCTCTTCTTCAGACCACACATAAAACTTGCCTTCTTCACCTTCACTGTCAGCATCAAGAGAAGAGTAGAATCTACCATTAGCATCCATGAGTTCACGCTCAACGAAAGAGATAGATTGTTCGATTACGTGCTTATAAAGTGGATCACCGGTTAATCTGTAAGCATCACTGTAGAGAGATACTAACTGGCTATTGTCGTAAAGCATCTTTTCAAAGTGTGGTACTAACCAGATACTATCTACAGAATATCTTGCAAACCCACCACCTACTTGATCATAGATGCCTCCCAAGGCCATCTTGTCAAGCGATGTTATGACAGACTCAAGTGCTCTGTCGTCTCCATAGGTCGTGGCATATTTCAGTAGGTATGCCTGGTTGTTAGGCATCATGAACTTGGGAGCACCTCTTCTGCCACCATTGACCTGATCCATCTGCCTGAGTAGGTTCGTTGCCAGAGAAGTTACTTCTTGTTGTGTGACTTCTTTCTCTTTCGCAGGTATCACTTCATCTAAAGAGTTGATACCCTTAGTCAGCTGGTCAGCACTTTTCTCCAGTCTCTCGGGATCACTTGACTTTAACTTAGCAAACTGATTGAGGATATCCATCCATCTATCTTTTGGGAAATACGTCCCAGCCCAGACCGGTCTGCCATCGGGTAGAGCAAATGCATTTAATGGCCATCCTCCACTACCAGTTATCAGCTGTGCAGCTGACATGTAGATATCATCTACATCTGGGCGCTCCTCACGATCGACTTTGATAGGTAGGAAGTGCTCGTTCATTAAAGCAGCAACGGTAGAGTCCTCAAATGACTCGTGCTCCATGACATGACACCAATGACATGCGGCATATCCTATGCTTACTATGAGCATCTTGTTTTCATCCTTCGCCTTCTTGAGGGTCTTTTCGTTCCATGGGTGCCAATCGACAGGATTATATGCATGTTGGAGCAGATAAGGACTACTCTCATTAATCAATGCATTAGCTGGGTGTCCAGATTGGCTACTACTCATATGGCAACTGTTAATAAGAACGAACGTAATCGAAAGTAATATGGAACTTCTAATCATGGTACGAATGTATACTATACGGAGAAGTAATAATGGGTTGAAATAGACTTTGCAAGTTTATATTAAAGAATTGCATATTTTAAGGGAACAATCGAAGGAATGAATTTAAATACAGTCAATAAGCCTTGGAGAAGACTAAATGGTCAGAGACTTGAAGGAGAACTCATCGCCAACGTAGAAAAAGCGATCATCAGAGAGTCTGAAGCCGGACACAAACTCAAGCTTTGCGTAGGTACTGACTCTCAGGTGCGAGGAGATACAGCGGAGTTTGCGACAGTCATCGTCTTCTTAAGGGAGAAAAAAGG
>CAYYBR010000046.1:7496-21358 GCA_964470035.1 uncultured Saprospiraceae bacterium | reverse complement strand
CGAGAGGATTTGGTGAGGTCTCACAAGACAGCCACATACTATTAAGCGATGTGTTGTGGGCATCCGTGTCCATACACTGACTATGACCCATGATGGGAAGAAAAAAGACACAACAGAGTAGAAACAATCTATTCATGAAAAGTACTTTTTGGTCATTGCAAAAGAAACATCATCGAGAAGGTAATCCCTATCATATAGGGATCATTATATCATAACTAAGTTACATCATTTTATATTCTCAATATCTTCGGGTAAATACCTAGACTCAAAGCGAGATGTAAGAGCATATGATAGTATGCTGTTTGGTTTTGGGGCATTATGATTTTCCAAATTTCAAATAGTAGTATATGTTCAAATGATGAAATGTCATTACGTATATTTGCCTACTAATCAGTGACATGAGTGACTCCAAAGAATTGATAGATCAAGATGGGGATAAGATTATCGCCCTTGATGAGATGTATAAAGACTACTTCCTTGATTATGCATCTTATGTAATCCTTGAGCGTGCAGTACCTTATATCGAAGATGGCTTAAAGCCTGTCCAGAGAAGAATCTTGTTCTCTTTACGCGAGAAAGATGATGGTCGATATCATAAGGTTGCTAATATCATAGGCCATACTATGCAGTATCACCCGCATGGAGATGCAGCCATCGGCGACGCTATGGTCAATATAGGTCAGAAAGACTTGCTTATAGATACTCAAGGTAACTGGGGTGATCCACGTACTGGTGATTCGGCTGCAGCACCTAGATATATCGAAGCTCGCCTTACAAAGTTTGCACTGGAAGTAGCTTTTAATAGTCAGACGACTGAGTGGCAGCTTTCATATGATGGCAGAAATAAGGAACCTATAGCATTGCCGATGAAGTTCCCACTGCTGCTAGCCCAAGGAGCAGAAGGCATAGCGGTCGGCTTGTCTACTAAGATCCTTCCTCACAATTTTATAGAGCTCATCAAGGCGTCGATAAAAATTCTTGAGGGAAAGCGCTTCAAAATCTATCCTGACTTCCAAGGTGGAGGACTCATCCAGATCGATGAATACCAAGGTGGCAAACGTGGAGGAAAGGTAAAAGTCCGAGCCCGCATCAACATCAAAGACAAGACAACTCTCATCGTCACTGAACTGCCATATGGAGTTACCACATCTTCATTGATAGACAGTGTGGTCAAGGCCAATGACAAAGGACAAATTAAGATCAAAAAGATCGTTGATAACACTGCAGCTGATGTAGAAATACAGATCGACTTACCTTCTGGGATTTCACCGGAGGTAACCATGGATGCCTTATATGCATTCACCAATTGTGAAGTGTCTATCTCGCCCAATGCTTGTGTTATCATAGAGGATAAGCCTCACTTTATGACAGTTGAGGATGTCCTTCGCATCTCTACAGAACGCACCAAAGACCTACTCAAGCAAGAACTTGAGATAAGAAGAGGCGAACTCGAAGAGAAGTGGCATATGGCCAGTCTTGAGAAGATCTTTATCGAAGAGAGGATCTATCGTGATATCGAAGAAGCCGAGTCATATGAAGAAGCTCTACAACTCATAAGAAAGGGCCTCAGCAAATATGTGGTAACGCCTAGTGAAGTAGGAAAGAAAGGGCCCAAGAAAGGAGATAGTCGTGTTAAACTCATGCGAGATATCACCGAGGAAGATCTTGTAAAGCTCACTGAAGTTAGGATCAAAAGAATATCGAAGTATAACAAGTTCAAGCATGATGATGCGATGGCCAAGCTCCTGGAAGAGTTGGATCAAGTCAACTATGACCTCGATCACCTAACTGACTATGCTATAGCTTACTTTGAGAGACTCCTGGACAAGTATGGTAAAGGGAAAGAGCGCAAAACGGAGATTACCACATTTGAGACTATCAAAGCCACGAGAGTTGTCGCTAACAATGCGAAGCTCTATGTAAGTCGCAAAGATGGATTTATCGGTACAGGACTAAAGAAAGATGAGTTTATCTCAGAGTGCTCTGACATGGATGATATTATCGCTTTTATGAAGGATGGTACATTTAAGGTGGTAAGAAATGGAGACAAGGTATTTGTAGGAAAGAATATCCTGCATGCAGCTGTTTGGAGAAAAGGAGATGAAAGAACTACCTATAACATGATCTATGTGGATGGTAAGAGTGGTAGGGCAATGGCTAAGAGATTCAATGTCACAAGTGTTACACGCGACCGAGCATATAATCTTGCAAAAAGTGATAAAGGTAATAGGGTAGTCTATCTCTCTTCTAATCCTAATGGCGAGTCAGAAACTGTGCAAGTTACGCTGAGCCCCTCTTGCTCAGCACACAAGAAAGTCTTTGACTTTTACTTTGAGACGATCACCATCAAAGGAAGATCTTCAGGAGGAAATATTGTAACCAAGTATCCTGTCAAAAAAGTCACTCATGTCGAACTGGGTATGTCGTCCTTAGGTGCGATAAAGATCTGGATGGATGATACAAGTGGCCGTCTGAATGACGAAGAAAGAGGGATATATCTAGGCGCCTTTGATACAGGCCACCAGATAATTACTCTCTACAAAGATGGCACCTATGAGGTCAGAGATCCTGAAGTAGGGGGGAAGATCGACATGGACAAGTGGTTAGAAACCAGGAAGTATGTTGCCTTCGATACGATCTCCGCTCTCTACCATGATGGGGAGAAGGGATGGACGATGGTCAAAAGATTTACTGTAGAAACTACATCTACTAATGAGCGATATAAGTTTATCACGGAGGGGACTGGATCTAAGTTATACTACGCCACGACAAGAGAGAATCCAGTTATATCATATAGTCATAAGATCGGCGGCAAGAAAAAAGATACAGAACTCGCACTTGCAGATTTTATCGATGTCAAAGGCTGGAAAGCCAAAGGGAATAAACTAGGTGAGTTTAAAGTCCTTAGTACAAAACATGTTTCTGATACTAGCATAGATGAAAGTCCTAGTGAAGCATCTAAGAAGCCTGCAGGTGAGATAAAGAAAGATGTTTCTCTCGAAGAAAAGGAAGACCTCTTTTCAAAACCAAAACCTAAGACTACAAAGGGTAGTAAAAAGAAAGGTGATGATGACAAATATCAGGCAGGAGACACGATCGAGTTGGATTTTTGAACATCTCCTCGAGATTACAATGGCTGAAGTATAAAATAGCTTATCGTTATTAGTATGTAATCAACCTAGCCCGCCGTTTAATTGCTTTTCATAATCAAGTTAAACTGAGCCCAGTAGTTTTCTTCAAATTGGAAAGAGGTGCTTACATCAAAGAGGTTTTCTGTGAGAGGTTGCACGTCATCCGTCGTAAGATTAAAAAACTGAAGTTCATCCTTGGTGACACTTCCTGAGCGCTCCACTTTATTGTTTAGTTTGGTATCTTCCAATGTATGATTTTGGATAACATTGGCGTATTCTAGATGATAGCCATGATCAGATCTAGTATATAACTCGACTTTAGAACTTTCGAGGATTCTTCTTTCTTTTTTATTGCCTCTTTGTTTTAGACTTTTCTTTTCCCAAGTAACATCTATCTTAGAATTTTCTTCATAGCGGATCACAGCATAGTCTTTCGCATTGATATAGATCTTGCCAGACATATGTACTCCAGAGGATAGCCCTGTATATTTAGCATTGAGATCGTTACAAGAGTAGCCTATTTCAAATACATTATCTCCGTTATAATCAACTACATTTATCAATTCAAAATCATATGCATCTATAGCTTTCATAGAGAGGGGTTTGTCTTCAGCAACGATGGCTTCATGACTCCAAAAGAATGTGACTCCTCGCAGCTCGGCCAACTTTTGATTATCTCTCTTTTGTCCTTCTACTATCCTGCCGTGTTCTAATTGAGCAAATCGTGTTTTCGCTATTTCTTGCCAATCACTTTTACGATAGCCTGCAGCATCATAATATTTAACCATAGACTCGGACTGATAAGTCAGTGAATCTGAATTGTCCATAACACTGAATCTGTAAAATAGATCTGCATTATGAGGTTGTTGTATATAATTTGTTGCTATCCGAGAGATGGCCGCTTTAACTACCTTTTTTGCAGAAAAGCCTTTTGCCTTGATCTCGACGGACGGAAGGTCATAATGTATGGGTAACAACTTTATGGTATCGATATCAGATCCTCGATAGATCATCGACGTATCTGGCTTATATCCAAGAGAGGAAATAATTACTTCTTCTACATCGGTATATAGCGTTAGTTGGCACATCCCGTATGCGTTGGCGATAGCACTTTCTGAACTGGACATGACAGTTGCATAGGGTATGGGAAGGCTTGTTTCTGCATCAGTGATTCTTAGCATCTTTTTTTCTTCATGAAGTCGATCGAAGATATTTACCTCAAAAGTTTTATTAGAATCGATCATTGATATGTGGGCTTCCTCACAACATGAATGGCCTGAATATAAGGCCATGCCTATGATAGATCTGCAGATCATGCATATCAATAAGACGAACTTCATATAGATCTACTATAGCAGATGATGGTAGGTGGGGCTCTTAAAGATAATCATCTTGCTGTTGATTACTTCATATTGGTATTATTCTTTTTTTCTAGTACAGATTTCAATCTTCCCTTCAGTTTGGTTTTGAGAAGGATGGAGAAGAAAGTTGAAGGCCTTTTCTCTAAAGTGGGAGTGTACAGAACTTGCTAGTTGCGAGCTGTAACTACATAAACGTGAGTTCCTGATAATCGAACTGGTCAGGATGGTCCGTATTATAATGAAGACCTCTACTTTCCTTGCGCATCGCGGCACCTTTTGTAACAAGATATGCGATAGTGATAAGGTTTCTCAGTTCACAAAGTTGTGGTGATATCTTGGAGGCCATATATAGTCGTTCTGTCTCCTCATATAAGAGGAAGAGTCGATCAGATGCCCTCTTTAGACGGACATCCGTCCTTACTATGCCTACATAGTAGCTCATGAGATCTTTTAGCTCTTTCCAACTTTGTGTGATGAGGACCATCTCCTTAGGTTCTGTTGTGCCTTTAGCATTCCAGTCAGGTATGTCAGTTCGGAGCTTTGCATCGTCTATTTTCCCCAAGAGATCGTGGGCTACTCGATGTCCAAAAACCAATCCTTCTAATAAAGAATTAGAGGCAAGGCGATTAGCACCATGAAGACCAGAGCAGGTGCATTCGCCAGCAGCATAAAGATGATCGATAGAAGTGCGTCCATCTTTATTAGTATAAATACCACCGCATTGGTAGTGACATGCTGGCACCACAGGTATCATATCTGTAAAGGGATCGATCCCTATACTCTTGCACTTCTTATAAATATTAGGGAAGTGCTCTAAGAACTCCTCGTGATCCATATGGGTGCAATCCAGACACATATGATCTGCACCTGAGATCTTCATCTCATTATCTATAGCTCGGGCGACGATATCACGAGGAGCTAGTGATAAGCGCTCATCGTACTTGTGCATGAACTCTTTGCCTTCAGGAGTCCTGAGGATAGCACCTTCTCCTCTGACTGCTTCGGATATAAGAAAGTCCGGATTTTCACCCGTATTTTGAAAAAGTGCAGTAGGGTGAAATTGTACAAATTCCATATTGGCGATTCTACCTTTGGCTCTGTAGAACATGGCTATACCGTCTCCTGTAGCTATAACTGGATTAGTGGTGTTTTTATAGATCTGTCCTGTACCTCCGGTACACATGACTGTCATGCGAGCATTGATGGTGTCTATCTCTGTCGTCTCTTTATTGAACACATAGGCACCATAACACATGACGTCAGGAGTAACTCTGGTAACATTACGTCCAAGGTGATGCTGGGTGATGATATCCAGGGCGAAGTAGTGCTCGAGGACCTTGATATTAGGGTACTCCTTTACTTTTTCATTGAGCGTGCGTTGGATTTCCCATCCTGTGATGTCTTTGTAGTGAAGGATGCGATTTTCACTATGACCTCCTTCTCTTCCTAGGTTATAGTCTCCATCTTCTTCCTTGTCAAATCGCGCACCCCATTCTATGAGTTCGACGACGCGGTGGTGTCCTTCTTCGACGACTATCTTGACGATTTCGCGATCACAAAGGCCGTCTCCGGCATCGAGCGTGTCCTCTATATGAGAGTTGTAGTCATCGACATGAAAATCCCAGACTGTAGCTATGCCCCCTTGGGCCCAACTGGTATTACTTTCTTTTGTATTCGTCTTTGTTAGTACGGTGATCGAAAGTTCGGGCCGAAGTTGTGCTATCTTGATGGCTGTTGAAAAACCAGCAACACCGGCGCCGATGATCAGTACGTCCGTCTGTATATTGGGGCTTCTATCCTCTACTGTCATATCGCAATATATGAATATATGAATATCGCAATTATAGACGCATATTATGACTTAAGTCATCGCTTATGGGCTGAAGGGTGGAAAAAACATAGTACGCACAACATCGATATATACAGTCTGCCACCAGTACACTGGAAATGGCAGATGATGGGCGGCACTATATCGCTTGCGCAAATGCTGAATACAACCGATGTATCATACGACCTCATCATCGTTACGGACATGGTCAACCTACCCACTTTCAAGTCACTCTTGTCGGACGCAAACAATGATGTGCCTATGTACATCTACTTCCATGAAAATCAAATCACATACCCTTGGTCTCCTACAGATCAAGATGTCAAATTAGAAAGAGACCATCACTACGGCTTTATAAATTATACTTCAGCCCTTGCTGCCGACAAGGTGTTTTTTAATTCTAAGTATCATAAAAAGAGTTTTTTAGAAAGTCTTCCTGGTTTTATAGCTCAGTTTCCGTCATCTGGACTTTCGGATAGTGTAGTCGCTATATCGCATAAAAGTGAAGTTTTGCCAGTTGCATTGGACCTGCCACTGTCAAGCAAGAAGGCTTTCGATGAACCAGTTTTTCTTTGGAATCATAGATGGGAGTATGATAAAAATCCAAAAGGATTTTTTAGAGCTCTGTTTCAATTAAAGGACCAAGGACTGTCATTTAAAGTCATCGTCATAGGGAAAGAATATAAAAATAGCCCTGATATTTTTTCTATCGCACGGGAGCAGCTCGCTCACGAGATTATCCACATCGGGTATGTGGAAGATAGAGGAGAGTATCAAGAACTCTTGGCCAAAGCTAACTTACTACTTGTCACAGGGTATCAAGACTTCTTTGGGATAAGTGTAGTGGAAGCTTTAGCCGCTGGCTGCTTTCCAATTTTGCCAGATAGACTCGCCTATCCAGAGCATCTACCTGAAGAACTAAGGGTGCGCCATCTTTATAATAATGAAGAAGATATGATGGAGAAATTAGAAAAAGCAGTGAGCCAAAAGTTATACCTGAAGACGGATCTTACTCAAGAGTTTATAAATAAGTACGACTGGTCGTCACTCATAGAGCTATATGATAACTTGATATAGACTAAGATTCTTGGCGCTTTGTCTTCGGACTGATCAATCGCAAGTGAGCATTATAGGCCATTACATACTTATAAAAAGAAACTAGTCCAAGCCTTTTTCTGCCTTGCTTTTTAAGATGCCTACTAATCAAAAAGAGATCAGATAGATGGCGATAAATCATCTTATACTTGCCGACCAAGCCTACCCTGGCATCATATATAGACAGCGGCTCTGAGGTAATTGTGTTGATTTCTATTATTTTAAAATCACCCGCTACAAGCTGATCCCACGTTTTATATTTTATATCGAGACGACCATAGTATAGTTGGTATTGGCCAAGTGCAAGCTCGATGGACTGAAGGAGTTGGTCATCGATCAAGTGGTCTCCCGACTTTACGACTGTACCTCGATTATGGCTACCTATGGGTTCTATGACGACAACTTCACCATCTTTGAGTATAGTGTTTTCAAGATCGAAGTGCCCGAGTGCACTTCCTGACTCTTCATTTAGACCTTGATCATAAAGGAGGTTTATCATCGTAGATGTTCCATCTCCAGTGATGGTGAGTAGAGTCTTGAGTCCGATAGACGTGATCTTCCCTGACTGCTGATCAGGTAACCGGATATAGAAGATGCCACACTCATTAGGGTAGTCGATGTATTCTTGGAGAAGAAAATCTACTCGTGTATCATTTACGTAAGTGGTAAGATCGTTGTCGTCTTTAAGGAGGGCAGCAGCATATCCACGTTTTCCGATATTGGGTTTGGCTATCAAAGGGAAGGGTGGAAGTTGGCTAAGATCTATGGATGGCGACTCCTGGATGTGTACGTATTCTGTCTTAGGATAGTTGGCAGGATCAAGATGTCGATACACTTCTGACTTGCCAGAGTTAGTGATATTACTATCGCGGTAGTCGTGAGAAACATTAGTGAAAAAGAGAGGATGTAGAGACCTGATACTAAACCAGATGTACATCAAAGAGGTAGGAAGATGGATAACCCACTCCGGACTATATTCCCACTTTGCCACCAGATACTGTTCCCACTTGGTCATCGATGAAGGACAGCTTCTTGTGCGAGGATTTTGTGGATGATGGTTGGGTTGTCGGTGATACGTGGGACCTTGCTTTGGACGGTCACCTTACCTCTAGAAGTAAGATACCTGTAGAAGCTGCCCGCTGGTAAGATTGTCACTTCTGGTAGAGACAGAACGTGATCATATTTGCGCTTTTCGGCATAGTCATGACTGAGCTCTTGTAAGATGCTATCTATGCGCCTAGAGATCAACTTCTTATCTAGTGCGCCTGTAGAGGGATTTTCTATCAACCACCGGTGGCATCCAAGCTGCTGATTAGTCTCTTCATTATAGTGATGTGGGGCAACTGTGTAATCCGTCAGATGTACACCCAGCTCTTTACTTAATGCAGCGATGACATGGTTACAGTGGTCCTCCATGACTTCCTCGCCGAAGGAGTTTAGAAAGCCAGAAGTGCGGCCTTGTATCTGTAATTTGTAAGGTCTCACTTTCGTAAATGTAACGATGTCTTCCATCACATATCGGTACAATCCTGATGTATTGGAGATCAATATGACGTAGTTCTTTCCGACTTCTACATCCTCTAAAGATATGATCGTAGGTTGGCCTTCATCGATCTCATGTACTTCGACGAACTCGTAGTAGATACTACCATCTACGATCAGTGACATACTATCTTCTTCTGGATTGTCCTGACAAGCAAAGAAGCCTTCTGTGGCATTATAAACATTGACATAAAGCAGGTCATTATGCCCAAGCAGATCTTTTATTTGATTTTTATAAGGTTTGATGTTGATGCCTCCATGCACAAAAAAGGAGATGTCTTTGACGAATTTCTGATAGTCTTGAGTACTCTTTGTTGCCTTGAAATATTTGAGCATTTTGACATTCCAAGTGGGCAGACCACAGAATCCTTTGATCGTGCTTGTATGAGCATTCCGCCAGATGGACTCTAGCTTTTCTTCCCAAGGAGTATCTATCTCGACATTGTGATGAGCGGCCGACATGCTCTTTAGGAAAAAAGGGATATGATCCGCCATGACCGCAGATACGTCGCCTACATAGTAATCTGACTGGTGCCTAAGACTTCCGGGTAGTAGGATGGTATGTCCATCAGTAGCATCACGGATATGTTGATTTACTATGGCAGCACTATATATCGATCCTTTTATGAGGCAGTCACGCACATATTTTTTTGAAAGAGGGATTGTTTTATTTCGACCTGTTGTGCCGGATGATTCGCCGTAGTACTTGATACGATCTTTCTGAAGTACATCGCGGCCGCCAAGTTTGATCTGGTAGATATGACCAGAGATATCTTCATATCTGGAGATGGGCACACATGCTTTAAACTCATCTGGAGAGATAGCCCCTATGATACCCAACTCAGTGGCATACCGAGTAAGAGTGAGTTGCTCACAAACTTCCTTAAGGATCTCTGACTGATGACGAATAGGATCTTTAAGTTGATCACTAAAGGAGCGATACTTAAAGCCCAAAAAAGTCTTAGACAAACTCACCATGGTAGATATAGAAGTTAGTTATCTCTTTGCTAAGAAAGTGAAATATCGGTGAATTTGCTAATGGATCGAAAAGTCGATGTAACAATATAAGGTGTCCAGTATAAAAGAGATAGTAACTACAACCCATAGCCTGAGGTTAGTAAGGACAGGTCGAGCTCTTTAGGCTTCAAAGGCAGGAGTATTATCATCTCGTTAAAAGCAGGGGTGTGATGTAACAATTATCATTATAACTACATTATATGACCATGAAATGGATAATAATGATAAGCGTACTAAGTCTCGCCACTCTTCTGCCGGCTCAACCGGACA
Source organism: uncultured Saprospiraceae bacterium (assembly GCA_964470035.1). Taxonomy (GTDB): domain Bacteria; phylum Bacteroidota; class Bacteroidia; order Chitinophagales; family Saprospiraceae; genus JAJRXG01. The sequence continues at coordinate 11,114 of CAYYBR010000046.1, read as the reverse complement.
TCTTCGGTGTTTGGGAGACTATAGATGATAAGGATGGAGAACCAAGTTCTCATCTTGAGATCTTCAAGGTAGGCGAGAAGGCATATGCCAAGGTCGTTAAGATATATGACTTTCCCGAAGACATCCTATGCGAACCATGTAAGGGTGATAGACATAACCAGCCAGTACTAGGCATGGAGATCCTCTGGGATATGAAGTGCATAGGCGAAGTCTGGAAAGGTGGACGTATCATGGATCCTGAAAACGGCAAAGACTATAAGTGTAAGATCACTGTAAATGACGATGGTTCGCTCGCTGTCCGTGGCTATATCGGTATCCCAGCTCTCGGGCGGACGCAGACTTGGTATAGGGTCAAATAAAAAAGCATGTAACCCAGAGAGCTACATGCTTTTTGAAAGTATATGTTTTATTTGTTCTTATCCGAGAACAAAATCTTCTCTTCTGATAGATACAACTCCGACTATCAAGAATACGATAGACAAGTTGATTACGCCCCACTCACCCATGGTAGGTACTGTAGGAGGAATCACCTTAAACGAGGTATTGTCTATTGCGATAGCTGTTGGAACTCCGCCAGTCGAAAGACTAAAGAATCCAAACTGCACATTAAATCCTTCCCAAGCTGGATCTATTTGTCCACTTATAGACCGTGTCACAAAATCTGAGGTTTGATTAACAGGGACTTGTAGATCTAATATAAGTCCAGAAAAGTCAGGAGGGAAGACCCTTACAAAAGCTACGTAATTTACGAGTTGAGGATCAGAAAAATCTGCATTGATATTGGCTTGATCAAAATCAAACGCAAATGGGAGACCTACATCATCTGGCCCCAGAACATGATTCTGGAAAAAGAAGGATTCGACTTGCCAACCCAGTGTAAATCTCTCACCAACATTATAGTCGGAAAAGACCTCCATGAATTGGTTAGTACCATCTGTACCTATGTTTGATAGATTACCTGTAGCATGTGGTGCTGGTATACCACCAAAGTAATTAAACACGAAATTTCCATTTGCATCGAAGACATTGCCGCCTACCTCCCATGGAGTGCCAGCATCACCGGTTGGGCCTGGAGGAATAGTATAGGATTCAAAATCATCGATAATACAAAGTTGCGCTGACGTGGCAACTGACAAGGTTAAAAAAGCACATACACATAGTAGCGCAGAGAGGAGATTTTTCATTAAGAAGTTCAAAGGTTTGGAAATAACAAAGAGGTAAAGTAGGAATCTTTTGCTAGATCACATAGTATTCCTATTTGGATTAATTGGTCGTATATTAATTAACCAAGATGAAGCGACAATAAAATATGACATAATACCCTACATTTAGCATCGCGGATGATTGAGAAATTTGGTTTTAGATCGTTCTGAGAATACTTCTGTCGTTGTGAAAATTTACTACCTGCATCCACACTACGGCCATTTCTTTGAGCCACTCTGATCCGCGGAGGAAGTAATTGTCATGAAGAATAGATGGTTTTTGATCGTGGTTGCGAGGGTGCTATTGATATGTCTGATCGTGTGCGGAGGAAATATAGGTGTTGTACAGGTTCATGCTCAGCAGGAGCTAGAAGAGGATGCGAGAGAAGACGAGGGTGATGGTAGTGAAGGTACTGATCGAAATAATTGTGGACAATGTGGCAATGAAGCCTACAGACATAGTATACGTTTTCCGAGTCCACCTTGCGGACTTACTGATCTGGTTGGAATTGAGGTAAGAATCGTACTCGAAGATCTCATCGCTTTGGATCCTGGATGTGCAGGCCTCCGTGCGTTTGCCAATGTATATCAACCTAATTGTGGCCCGAGAGCTTCTGGGTCTTGTCCTGCAGGTGCTGAAGTCTTTAGTAACAGATGCAATTCCTTCGTAGGTACGGATAGAACGAACACCTTTAGAATTGCTAATCTATTGGATTGTGGCCTTGGATATGGCATAGGTGATGATATCCAGATAGACATCGTACTAAATCCTACCGGCATAGGTAATTGCACAGGCACCTCAGCTATCTCGGATGGGCTTCTAGCTGCCGAATATAGGATCACCGTTACTTGGACTTATGATGCTGCATGTGACGATGGCGACCCTTGTACCGTGAATGATCGCTTAGAAGGACGTACATGCCAATGTACTGATTCAGACCCCGCTGATTGTGATGATGTAGAAGTATCCGAACCATGCGATGATGGGGATCCATGTACTACACGAGATCGCAGGATGTTGAATATGTGTACAGGAGAAGAATGTGAACCTTGTGAAGGCCGCGAAAGAGATACAGATAGAGATGGCGTTTGTGACGAACTAGATATCTGTCCAGGCTTTGATGATAACATAGATTCGGATGGAGATGGAGTCCCCGATGGTTGTGATGCCTGTCCAGGATCAGACGATATGGATGATCGCGATAGAGATGGAGTTCCTGATGATTGTGATATATGTCGCAATGGTGATGACACGGTAGATACAGACGGAGATGGAGTCCCCGATGACTGTGATGAGTGTCCAGGTTTTGATGATGCCGAAGATGATGATAACGACTTTGTAGCTGATGGCTGTGATGTCTGTCCAAATGGCGATGACAGATTTGATCGAGATGGCGATGGCATACCTAACGATTGTGATGTATGTGATGGTGGTGATGATAGCGCAGATGATGATGGCGATGGCATATGCGATGCCCTTGACGCATGTCCTGGATTTATAGACAGTATCGATGCAGATGGAGATGGAGTGCCTGATGGTTGTGATAATTGCCCCAATACCAACAACCCTACTCAGGATGATTTAGATGGTGATAATATAGGTGATGTTTGTGACGATGATACGGATGGAGATGGGGTACAGAACCCTATAGACTGTGATCCTCTTGATGGTAATATCACCTTCAGTCCTGGAGATACATGTGATGATGGAGATATTAATACTATCGACGATGTATATACAGCCACTTGTGTATGCGCGGGTACTGCGTGCCCAGATGCAGACGGCGATGGCATATGTGATCCAGATGACAACTGTCCAAATGATAGTAATCCGACACAGCTAGATCAAGATGGCGATGGCATAGGCGATGATTGTGATGATGATATAGATGGTGATGGAGTAATTAACTCTGAAGACTGTAATCCGATCAATCCTTCCTTATCATTTGCACCTGGCGATACATGTGATGATGGAAATCCTAATACCAACAATGATGTCTATAATTCATCTTGCATATGTGCAGGCGCAGCCTGTCCAGATGGAGATGGAGATGGAGTATGTGATGATGTAGATAACTGTCCATCTCAAAGTAATGACAACCAAGAAGATTTAGATGGAGATGGGATTGGAGATGACTGTGACGATGACATAGACGGCGATGGAGTGCTGAATGCAGATGATTGTGATGAGCGAGATGCTACAGTGACCACTTCACCAGGCGACATCTGCGATGATGGCGATCCAAATACCGTCAATGATCAGATCAACGCAAGTTGTATATGTGCAGGCACAGCCTGTCCAGATGGAGACGGAGATGGAGTATGTGATGATGTCGACAACTGTCCAACTGAAAGTAATGTCAACCAAGAAGATTTAGATGGAGATGGGATTGGAGATGACTGTGACGATGACATA
>CAYYBR010000046.1:0-7396 GCA_964470035.1 uncultured Saprospiraceae bacterium | reverse complement strand
AATGCAGATGATTGTGATGAGCGAGATGCTACAGTGACCACTTCACCAGGCGACACCTGCGATGATGGCGACCCTAACACGGTCAATGATCAGATCAATGCTAGTTGTATTTGTGCAGGTACAAACTGCCCAGATGCAGATGGTGACGGTGTCTGCGATGATGATGATAACTGCCCGAACGAGAGCAATGTTGATCAAAGAGACCTAGACTTGGATGGCTTGGGTGATGCCTGTGATGATGACATCGACGGTGATGGAGTACCAAATGCTGATGACTGTGATCCGATAGACGACGCAATAATATTCGGACCCGGAGATAGTTGTGATGACAATGACGCAAGTACCGTCAATGATGTCTATAGTGCCGCCTGCATCTGTGCCGGAACATCCTGTCCTGATGCTGACGGTGACGGAGTCTGCGATGACGACGATATCTGTCCAGGCTTCGACGATAATCTCGATGCAGATAGCGATGGTACCCCAGATGGTTGTGATACCTGCGATGGTAGTCAGGATGGGATGCCATGTGATGATGGCGATGACTGTACGACAGCAGATGTCTTTGATGCTGATTGTAACTGCGCTGGTGTGTTCTCAGATACGGATGGTGATGGAGTCTGTGATTTTGATGATGTCTGCACTGGGTCTGATGATAACATCGACTCAGACGGTGATGGCATTCCTGATGGATGTGATAACTGTGACGCAGATATCATTGGAACCTCATGTGATGATGGTGATCCGTGTACGACTGTAGATATATATGATGCTAACTGTGATTGCTTAGGCACCTTCACAGATAGCGATGGCGATGGAGTCTGTGATGCCGATGATATTTGCCCTGGATTTGATGATAATATTGACGCTGACGCAAATGGTACTCCTGATGGTTGTGATAGTTGTGACCCAGCTATGATTGGTACTACATGTGACGATGGTGATCCATGTACCACTGATGATACCTTCAATGCTGCATGCGATTGTACAGGTACGCTCATCGATAGTGATGGCGATGGAGTCTGTGATGCCGATGATAGATGTCCTGGCTTTGCTGATAGTCTGATAGGTACACCGTGTGATGACGGCGATCCGTGCACAGTTGATGAAGTCTTCGATGATGCATGCAATTGTATAGCTACTACCATAGTCGATTGTGATACTGGTGATCTAGTATCAATATCATGTGATGATGGCAACCCCACCACAGTTAATGACATAGAAGTCGTTATCGATTGCTCAGGTGAGGTCTGTATACCATGTACAGGCACTCCAGCTACGGTGACGGAAGATCTTTTCTTTACTCCTAACATTTTCTCTCCCAATCGTGATGGTATCAATGATCGCTTTACGATCTCTTTTGATACGCGTGTTTCTACCATTGTACGTTTAGAAATCTTTGATCGCTGGGGTAATCTAGTCTTTCAGATTCGTGATGTTCCTGCGGCCAACTTTGACCAAGGTTGGGATGGTACCTTCAGAGGATCAGATGTGCCAAATGGCGTATATGTATTTGTCCTCGAGGTATCAGGTGAAAATGTAGTGGGTAGTGAGATCGGAGATATCTCCTTATTCAGATAGAAAGAATATACATACAGGTTGAAGTCTTATTCTTCTCTTTATTTCATAAAGTTTTATAAGGATCTTTAGACTCAGGTCGACTTGATAACAGGTGATAGTACAGATGAGCCTTGTAATCGAGTGAACATAACACACTTTTAAGATAGTCTATAGCTCAACAAAAATGGAGAGTGGATCCCTCCACTCTCATCTGAACTGGTCATGAATAGTTCCAACAATACGTTTATCGGTTTTACGTCTGGCAATGAAAGGAAGCATATTGTTAGTAACCTTTCTCAAAGATGGATAAGTGGTTTTACCTAGGGTCTATATGAATACATAGATATTGGTAGGGTGGTGGTATATGGATACATATAGGAGGGTGTTGATTGTCCCTATTGTGGCAAGTTCGAATTATTCACAGCGATATCACCTGTCTGACAGGAGATAGAGCAACTTTCCTTTAAAGTGTTGCCATTTTTAGTTTGCGTATAGCCGCGCATGACGCCCGTTTGCATCCATTGTTTATTAAAGATGAGACTGTTTCTAGATGGCCCTGTGACAGTGGTGATATCGAGATCTGACATATAATATATGTCTAGAGACACATGGGCATTTGTGGGGTGGGCGATACGCAGCTTTGCATTAGATAGATCATTGCGATTTATCTCTGAGCTTTGCATATCCAGCACTCTAAAAAGTCGTGATAAGGCTTTTGACTCGATATCATACCCTTCTCTGATGATCTCTGGTGTGCTATGGAAGATCACATCTATATGCTCTATATCAGGATGTGTATTCAAGATGTATTCGAGGTTAGCATAGCTGGTGATACCTCCATCTGCATAGCTATGAGTTTCTCCACTATCAGGATCAGTAAAGGTAAAGTCAGACATAAACAAGGGATTGTTAGATGACGCCCAGATCCAATCCCTCATATGATTATCTGAGTACTTGACTTGTCCACTTCTATTGAGTTGTATGTTGGTTTTCGTTTCTCCTACTCCTGTATTAAAGTTGCCGACAGTAACTCCAAGGACTCTTTCTTTAGTTCTAATATCATCAAAGTGCTTTTTGGTGATCAGCTCATATATTCTCTCCTTAAGGTTGGAGCTGTCGCCAAAAGTTTTCTTTTTCCATATCAGTCGCTCGATGATTTTGCCGATTCTTATATCTCCATTTTCTTGGAAAGGATTGACTTTGAATATTGCCTTTTGATTAACGGAGGTATATCCTTCTTCGAGTCCTTGGATATCTTCAGCTAAGATAAAAGGCGCCATAAGCGACCCAGTACTAGTGCCAACGGCTACATCATATGTGAGCTCGCCGGCATCAGTATAATTTTCTACAAGTGCTTTTACAACTCCAACACCCCAGGCTCCTTTAGAGCCACCTCCAGAGAGGACGATTGCTTTTTTGGTCATGGTGAAAAGGTTTTGATCAAAGCTAGTAGTATTATCAGTTGGAGACCATCATGAAAAATGAGGATATTGTCAAGATACCTTAAGTAGTAAAAAAGCCTGTGATACGCGTATTATGCTGGATGTTGCACCTGACAGATCATATTGTTGATCACATACTAATATTAATCATCCTTGACTGTTGGACAATACCTTAAAATCCAATAGATTTGCCGCCCAAAGATAGGCAGCCTATGGCTGGCGCTCGCTTAAAGCGAACTATGCCTCCTTAGCTCAGCTGGTTAGAGCGGCGGACTGTTAATCCGTAGGTCCAAGGTTCAAGTCCTTGAGGAGGCGCTAGAAAGAGCCTCGACGCAAGTCGGGGCTTACTTTATGAAGACATGAAACAGAGTACATACATATCGACGATGTTTAATCATCCTTTAGGTGATCTAGAATGTAAAATCCTAGATTCTGGGTGCTCGTATCTATATGTCATGTAACACTTTCGTAAATAAGACAGAACAGAGAAGCGTCCAGTGAAAACTGGACGCTTTTTTTTATGGGAATTTTGAACATATAATTGAGTATCACATAGAGGACGAAGACGACATAGATTATTGTGAATCAAAGACTTATAAAAATGAGTTTGAAATGCAGGAATGTAAATGGGCATCCCTATGTCAAATATTTACGTAAGTGTCTGATAATCAATTAATTAAATTAAAATTTATTTGGTTGTTTGATAGAAGTGCCTTTACATTTGCAGCGTCAAAAATTAGAAGACATGCTACACATAGAAAACAAATCGACAGGTCATCCACTAGGATATGATCAGGAATGCCAAGAGGCAGTGTGTAAGGAGTCCTTCCAGATGTAAAAGAATATTCGTTCGAAAGCATATTAGGAAGCACCTCTTACACCAGGAGGTGCTTTTTTTATGCTCATAAGTCAGTGCCTCTTAATTAGTTTGGTATGAGCTCAGACGTGACACAGATGTCACCTATAGCGCAAGAGCGCTATAGTGAGCGAAGCGTAGCCTACTGGATTGCGGACTTACTAGATGCTAATGGCAGACAGGTTCGAATCTGGTGACACCGCTACATTTCATGTCCCGTTCGTATAGTGGCTAGTACATCTGACTTTCCCTCAGAAGACAAGGGTTCGACTCCCTTACGGGATACCTATGCATGGCCTATAGATATTGTCCTGTGGAATAAGCTCAGAAGTGACACAAGGTGTCACCTATAGCGCAAGAGCGCTATAGTGAACGAACCGCAACCTACTGGATTGCGGACGTACTGAAGGTGGGGTGGGCGATTGGATTGCGTTCGTACTGGTTTGGCTGTGGACAGAAATGGACGTATCAAAAAGGAAAACTGAAGGGTAAGGACTCGGCAGTCATATTTTGATTTATTGTATTACTTATTTATTCGAAATTAAAATGGAATTAAATCAAGCTGATCAGTACTACCTGAAGGCGCTAGATTACTATCCAAATGATTTTGAGTTTGTTTTAGAAAATCTCCAGTATGCTCTGAGCTATGATGACGAACATGTTCAGTCATTATGCCTTAAGGGGCAAATCTTTATGTACTACCTAAAGGAGTATAGCGAAGCAAGGCGATGCTTTCAGCTGGCTCTTCAAGCCAATATGGATTATCCAGATGTCTATAAGCATTTATCAGGACTCTATATATGGTTGGGTGAGTATGATCGGGCTATAAAGTTGATCAGATATGGTAAAAGAGTGCCTGGTATGAACCAGTTGACTCTTCTGAGACATGAGGCTTTGATACATGAATATCAAGGAGATTATAAAAAGGCAAGATTGATTCTACAAAGAGGCCATCTGCTTGCTCTTTCTGCGGCATGTAGAGAAGCAGTCAAGCAAGATGTAACTCGACTAAAAGAAAAAATCAAGTCTTTAAAGCAGGCTCAGAAAAAGAGAAGAGTTCAGAAGTGACACAATGTGTCACCTATAGCGCAAGAGCTCTATAGTGAGCGAACCTCAGCCAACTGGATGGCGGAAACCTGTTTAGCGGGCGTACTGATGAATGGTGACAATAGTTTATTTGGTCAAACACCTCATTGTGGATGAGGAGAACAGGGTTCGATCCCCGTTGTCACCCGAGGATTACAACTGCGCAGTTTAATTGCGTAGTTGTATTTCAACTTTGTATTATCAATGAAAGCATTGTTATAACAGTTGAATTGAAATTTATAGAAATAGTCACCAGAAGGTGATAAAAGAAGTCATATGTATCGCTTTCGAGATTCTTGATAAGAGTTTCTGAATAGCTCAGTGCAACCATGAAAGTATGAATTGGTTTTGCAGTCCGAATGCGATCGTGGACTCCACTTCCAAAGGTCATGGGTTCGACTCCCATCCCGCTATGGCGGGTAGTTCAGTTGGTAGAACATTGGAATCCTGCGGGACGGAGGTTCAAATCCTTCTTCGCCATTGGCGAATAGCTCAGTTGGTTAGAGCAGTAGATTTTTCTTTTATGGAGAGGCCACTCCTAAAAATGGCTACCACTTGGGGTGATATTTCTTGACGGTCGCTTTTGGTTTTAATAAAGTCGATACAGATGTACGACTTAGTAAAAATTAGAAAATCAGAATTTGATTAGTGTAGGCCTGGATGCCGTATTCGATGAGTGCTGCTCTGTAGGCGGATCTATATTTTGTTAGAATATATACATGTGCAAAACACAGCCACGCTTGTATCCAATACTTAAAGGTATATCCATCAGACTCTGATGACAGGAAAGAGATAGCCCCTTTTTTAAAATTGTAATTTTTTAAACACTAAATATTTTAAATCATGAGACAAGTTAAAGTAAACGCTTATGAGAAGGCATTGGTATTCAAAAATGACCGGCTTGTCCAAGTATTAGATAGCGGTAAGTACTGGGTAAATCCTTGGAGAAAGGTCGTCAAGTATGACGTAACAGAGCTATTCTATCACGAGATAGACATCGACTTCTTGATGAAGCATGAAAATTTTGCTTCGAGAGTCGATGTGATCGATGTAGGAGATAGCGAGGTTGCTATCCAATACAAGAATGGTAACTTCCATGAAGTCTTAGGAACTGGTAGATATGTCTATTGGAAAGATGGATTGGACTACACTCATGATATCTATGATATGAATGACGTAGCAGTCGACAAAGATATCACACCCGCTGTCATGCAAAAACTTGCCGCATGTGGCCTTATAACTGTACAGTTAATAGCGCCTCATGACTTGGGCTTGCTTTACATAGATGGTGAGCTCGTGAAAGAAGTGGGCCCTGGAAATTACTACTTCTGGAGAGGTGTAAGAGATATCGCTCTCAAGAGAGTAGATATTAGAAAGCAACTTATAGAAGTGAGTGGCCAAGAGCTCTTGACTTCAGATAAGGCCGCGATCCGGATGAGCTTGTTCGCCGATTATAAAGTAATCGATGTGAACAAGGCTTTGACTGAGATCAAGGACTATGCGAAACAGTTGTATGTGACTTTGCAGTTGGGATTGAGAGAGTATGTAGGACAATATACACTTGATCAGTTGCTTAGAAACAAAGCAGCGATAGCTCCTTACATCTTGGAGTATGCCCAAGATCGTTTTAGCGAATTAGGTGTCGAGTTGATCAACTGCGGTATCCGTGACATCATCTTGCCAGGTGATATCAAGGAGATCATGAATCAAGTGTTGGTGGCTGAGAAGAAAGCTCAAGCCAATACGATAATGAGACGAGAAGAGACTGCTTCTACTCGTAGCTTGCTCAATACTGCCAAACTCATGGAAGACAATGAAATGCTCTTCAAACTCAAAGAAATGGAGTACATGGAAAAAATCGCCGACAAGGTTGGAGAGATCTCACTTAACGGTGGTGGCCGCGTAGTCGATCAGTTGAGGGAGTTGGTGGGAAGTAAGTAGTTTTTAATTAGAGAGTTGTATGCCCTCCTGCGGAAGTAGGAGGGCTTTTGTGATGCTTGTTATTAGCTTTCACAAACTCTGGTAACTATAAACATGTTAATCTTTCTTCCTAAGATTTCTTTGTGATTTTTACCAAATTGTTATCCCAAAAACTTCAACGAATGTCCTCACAATTGCGGAAACGTGAAAATCTATGATTCGGTTGCGACCTTCTCTTGTCAGTAAGATATCTCTCGTTTCTCTTACATTACTGAAGAAGAAATTCTCGGTAAGGACAGCAGGCATATGAGTTCTTTTTAGCACTCCCCAACTATTATTCTTCCAATAGGGCTGAGAAGGACTGGGCTTTCGAATATGCTCCCCTGGAAACTCATTTTGGTATTCTTCTGCGAAAATAGTTGCTATTTGAGGCCCCAAGACAGAATGTTCATAACACCAAAACTCACTTCCACCAACATTAGGGTCATTAAAGTAATTCGAATGTACACTTACTAAAAAACAATTGGACTCATTA
>CAYYBR010000045.1:0-21366 GCA_964470035.1 uncultured Saprospiraceae bacterium | reverse complement strand
CGGATATCACTGATGTTAAATCGCTGCATAGCAGATCGCTCTATACCGATGCCAAAGGCGTAACCCGAGTACTTCTTAGAGTCGATACCACAATTATCAAGAACATTGGGGTCCACCATGCCACAACCTAGTACTTCTAACCAGCCAGTACCTTTTGTAAGCCTCTTGGTAGTATCTGTATCAGTACCTAGCCATACATCCATCTCAGCACTAGGCTCTGTGAATGGAAAGTAGCTCGGACGTAAGCGGATATCAGTATCAGCGCCATACATTTCTCTAGCAAAAAAGAGTAGCGTCTGCTTCATATCTGCGAAGGAGACACCTTCATCCACATAGAGACCTTCTACCTGGTGAAACTGACAGTGCGATCGCGCAGAGATCGTCTCATTTCTAAAGACGCGACCTGGAGCGATGATCCTGATAGGCGGCTCATGCGCAGTCATCACTCTTGCCTGTACAGAACTCGTATGTGTGCGCAGTAGCATCGATGGATCCGTCTTGAGATAGAATGTGTCCTGCATATCTCTTGCCGGATGGTGCTCCGGTGTGTTCATGGCAGTAAAGTTGTGCCAATCATCCTCGATCTCCCTGTCCTCCGCCACTTCAAATCCGAGCTTCCCGAAGATATCGATCATCTGATCCATCACGATGGACACAGGATGCCGGGACCCGATCATAGTTGACCCTGGTGGGATAGACATGTCGATTTTCTCTTGGCTTCCCTTAGAAGTGGAAGATCCCATACTTCCTTTTAGCTCATTGTACTTGGCTTCGGCATTTTGCTTCAGCTCATTGAGCTTCTGGCCATATGCCTTTTTCCCTTCATTAGGGATGTCCTTCATCTTAGCAAAGAGAGGCTTGATGGTATTCTTACTTCCTAGATACTTTATACGGAAAGCCTCCAGTTCTTCAGCACTGTTCGGCACTGCAGCCTTGATATCTGCAAGTACCTGCTCTACCTCTTGATATACTGTATCTGACATAACACCTTTTTCAAAGAGCTCAAAGGTATAACTTAATCGTAGCAGCTACTAAACCTGAGCGAAGTACATTTGACATCTATGAGTCGGGTTATCAGAGAGAACTATGACGAGATACTCAAGGTATTGACCGTTCTTGGGTTGATAGGTGTGTTTTATTCTACCGCACTTACCACCATATCTCTCTTACTCATTGTTATAGCTAGTTGTTTGGGGAGAGCACAGATGAAGTTCAAGGAAGTTATATCTGATCGTTTCTTTCTCCCACTCACATTAGTTTTCGCAGTTGTTTTGGTCTCAGGACTTTATAGCCAGGATAGCGAAGGATGGCAGACGGCCATCAGGGTAAAGTTGCCTTTTTTAATATTACCAGTTGCCTTTTTGATAGCTCCGAACATCAAAAAGAAGACAGCCATAGATCTCCATTACTGGTTAGTACTGATCTCTGCCTTAGTTGGCTTGCTAGTGATGATTGGCATATTTAGAGATATAGGCTCTGCTGTTGAACTCATATCTGTTGGAAAGTCCATCTCCACTCCCATAGAACATGTAAAGTATAGCATGACCGTCGCCTATGCGGCGGTTGCTGGTTGGATACTATATCGCGAAGACGATAAGCTAAAGAAAGGGATGAAGAGGTGCTTACTCTTTGCTGTCGTCTTTCTGGTCCTCCTTCTTCATGTGATGGCAGTAAGGACGGGCCTTGTCATATTTTATATCTCGATCATCTTCTTAGCAGCGCGATATGTCCTTCAGCCAACTTATCGAAAGCTAGGCTTTGGTCTTCTACTTGGCTCGATTCTGATACCTTCCATCGCTATACAAGTCATCCCAACTCTCAAGCAGAAGATTGGCTATATGCAGTACGACTGGTCCCAATACAAAAAAGGAGAAGGCCGTCTATACTCAGATAGCGAGCGTATACTTTCTTATCAAGCAGGTCTGTCTATTTTCAAAAATGCGCCTTTGATAGGTGTAGGGTATGGTGATGTCAGAGAAGACGTGATGAGCTTCTATAAAGATATAGCAGATCGTCCGAACTTAAATAAGCTCCCGCACAGTCAGTACCTCACTTATTTGGCTGGTGTGGGTGTCCTAGGATTCTTGATCTGGCTCTATGGTTTTTATCGGCCACTTATCTGCAGTGTAAGGTCTGGTCGAGGGACACTATTGTGTTCATTGATCTTGATGATCTATCTCAACTACAGCTTATCTTTTCTAGTTGAAAACAGTTTGGACAGATCGATGAGTGTAGCTTTTTTGTTGTTGTTCTTATTGCCACTGCTTAAGGGTATTTGTAGTGCTATACCATTAACCGCAGGAAAATCTAAAATTTAATTTCTCCTTTCCGTGGAGAATACAAAAATTCGAACATTATGAAAACCACGTTAAAGTAAAGTCATTGACTGAGACTCCTTGAGTCTAGAGTGCCAAGCTCGATATCTTTTGCACATATCGTAGATCTTGTTTTCAATATTATTAGAATACTGCGCCTATAGATTATCCTGTTTAATCTTCAAAATCAAACTCTTCAACTCATCTATCTGTGATTGAAGGTCTTCTATTTTATTTTTCAGATATAGGGCGTCTTTTTCTAATTGTTTGTTCTCAGTGGCCAGCGCTTTTATGGCTGCTAGTGCAACTCCATCAACATCAACAGTGGCCAGAGTAGTTTCTCCCTTACCGAGGCCAAAGGCAGAGAAAAAGTCCTGTGCCATGGGCCCGATATGTGTTATGTCTTCACCGAGGTATGACCATGATGAGATAGACAAATTAGAAATCTTTTCCAATATAATATCAGGGTCGATTTGATTGATGTTGTATTTATTATTGATATCTGATCCTTGAGTTAAAGTTCCTTTTATCTCAAGATTTCCAGTTTCAGTTAGATCGAATATTATACGTGCAGGATCATTGTTAGGAAGACCGCCATTCCAAACTTGGAAGTTCCCTGATTGTGTAGCGACTTCACTTATCTCTATTATAATGGCATCGTTAGCTACCAAGAAAATGTCACTACCAGTTTCAGTTGGTGACCTGATAAGCCCATCATCATTCCCACTGAAGTGATTAGTGGCGCCGAGTCTGAAAGTACCATTTACAGTTAGATAATCGGTAGTGAAATCTCCAAAGATCAGAGGAGTGTCTGATTGTTCAACATCTATGTAGAGTTGATTGGAGAAAACGCCGGACGAAGTTGGCCCAGAATTAGCTCCGATACATATGATATCTGACGCACCTTCTATATTAAAGCCTGCATTACTTCCAACAAAAGTATTACTAGAGCCAGTTATGTTACTTAGACCAGCCCTGTTTCCAATATAAGTGTTTTCATTTCCAGTTGTGTTTTTGTTTCCAGCGCCGGTTCCACAAAATGTATTACCTACTCCAGTAGTGTTAAACTCTCCTGTAAAAGCTCCAAGAATTGTATTGTTTGATCCAGTAGTATTTAGTCTGCCAGCAGAAGCTCCTAATAAAACATTTTGAGCGCCAATTGTATTTTTGTTTCCTGCGAAGTGCCCAATGAAGGTATTAGCGATAGTATTAGTATGATTCTGTCCAGATGCTTTACCGATGTATATGCAGGATGAGTCCTCGGGGTGGGTTAATTCGAGAAATCCTTCTATATGAGATATAGGAGTGCTCTGAGCATATGCTGATGGTGTCCATATGATCAGTAGTAAACAGACAGTCAATCTTATAATTTTTCTACTGATAGGGAATTGTATTGTGCACTTTTTATTCTTCATCACTAGTTCCGTTTTAATAGTTGATCTATCTGCAACTGCATTTCTAGCATGTGCTCATGCATGTTTTTCAAGATCTCATCTTTTGCCTCGCTTTGATCCAAGCCTACGGCGCAGTTTACTTTTTTGACTTCAGCATCAGGACTAGATTCCCACGCGCGCCCTACGATGCGATGTTCGAGAGTTAGATCACTGCTTGATATGGCTCTGCCGATACCATCATGAAGACCAGAAGGTACGATCCAGTCTCCTTGTTTTACAGGGCCGAGTACTTTGATAGGTATCTGTCCAATAAAACTGACCATCTCATGGATGGTTTTGCCTTCATCTCCTTGATTACCTAGTACAGCGGGTCTATCTGTGATGGCCATCACCTGTATAGCATTAGTTGTGTTATGCGAGATGACACCATCTTTTACACCGATGATATCTCCACCTTCTATATTGTCAAGCGTACTTCGGCGAGGAAGGGCTTCAGCGAAGTCTGCTCCTGAGGTGCCATATAGTACTCCACCGTTGCCGTTGCCTTCGATGCGACCATTCGATACGGGATCGCCAGAAGCGTTGTTATGATAAAAGGTAATATAGTTTGATCCTCCACTTGGATCAGAGGTTGTGCCCACTCGAAGCGCGAGCACATCTGGAGATGAGCCGTTACTTCTATTATATATCTGAGCGACATGGCCGTGAAATCCTGTTGTACTTTTTTCACCTTGGATGTTTATACTAAAGCCACCGGTCTGTCGAATAAATAACCCATCTCTATCTGCATTCCATATTCTGATTCCATCTTGCCCTGCAGCGTTAATGTAAATTCCGTAATCTTCTGGATCTTGAATATTGATACCAGTTTCAGCTTTAAATACAATAACCCCTGCTCTTCCGGCTGAGTTAACTAGGATGCCATGGTTGTCTGCATGTCTAATTTGGACCCCATTCGAACCCGGGGTGTTAGTAGAATCAATCACTAACCCATGTCGCTGAGCGTAGCTGCTGGTGATCAAAAGCAGAAGGAGCGTGATTAAGCTGATGCATTTAAAGTTCATGCTTGTGCTTTTTTAAGATGACATGTATCAGACAGCCTGTCCCAGTTGTAAAAAACCAAGTTCAAAACCCCGCCTTACAAGACCAGCGACATTTGTGACATCCATTTTTTCTAAAAGATTGCGACGATGCGTCTCTACAGTATGTGCGCTGATGTACAGTTTGGTGGCGATCTCATGCGTACGATATTCGTAAGCGATGAGCATTAGGATTTCTTTTTCTCTTTTTGATATCGAGTGATACATAATTGTAGCTTGATTATACATCCAAGATATATGGCCGAATAATGGATCTCAATAGGGTGGTAGTGGATAGCGGCCTCTACTGTGTGAATAGACTTAAAATGTGTCTGAGAGACTTTCTCCTTATTTTGAATTTTGACAGTACGTGTCCGCGACAAAGCAGTACTAGCTGGTTTTTAGGTCTGGCTAAAGTGTTTCTAGTTCTCCGATGACCTCCGACTTATAAGCCTTACTGACTGGTACTTCCTGATCTGAGATGATGATGCGACTTCGTAGGGTGTCATAAGAATCCATAAAGGACATATTCACTAAGTAACTCCGATGAACACGGGTTAATAGATTCTCTGGTAGTTTTTCCTCTAATTCTTGTAGACTTCTTCTGATGGTATATTTCTTATGGACGGTGTCGATCACACAGATCCTGTTTTGAATCTCGATATAACGGATATCAGAAAGTTTTACTTTTTCTAACTTATGATCGGCTTTTAAGAAGATAGATTTTTCTAAAAATGAACCCTTGTCTTCGCTTGGAGGAGAATCTCCGATACGCTGCACTAAGAGCTCCAAAGTTCTAAGCAATCCTTTTTCATCTATTGGCTTTGGCAAGTAGGCGATAGGCCCTGTTTTTGATGCTCTTGCAAAAGTTCTTTCATCTTGATAAGAGGTTACATATATGATGAAGAGCTCGCTATCTAGTTGATTGATTCTATCTGCTAGTTCGATGCCATCGACGTCACCTTTGATATTGATATCTAGGAGCACAAAATCTGGACGTACAGTCTCGATCATCTCATAAGCCTCTTTCGCATTATCGGCACCACCTATGTGCCAAAACCCTGCTTCTTTTACAAGAATCTCTAATTGATCTGCATATATGGGTTCATCCTCAACGATGAATACTTTTAGTTTAGACATGGACTATGGATTCTTTTGGTAGTGTGATAGTTACGGTGGTACCCGAAGGGACTGTTGGAGAGATCTTTAAAGTACCCTTATTCATTTTGACAAGTTCTCTACACATTTGTAATCCTAAGCCGACGCCTAGTTCTCCTGCAGTGCCTGGTGATGACTTGATTTGATTGTTCATAACATGTGTGATTTGCTCAGCAGATATACCGACACCTTGGTCGACGATCATTATATCAACGTGACCATTTTCATGCGAACTTGTGATGCCTATCTCTCCACCTTCGTGTGAAAACTTGATTGCATTACTCAAGATATTCCGAAGGATGATATGTAAAGACTGAGAGTCCGCTGAAACGATAGAGTGTGGAAGTATATTTCTTTTGATAGTTACGTTTTTTTGACTGACCACATCGAGCAGTTCACTAGCAACAGTAGCCGTGACTTCGCCTACAGAGATACTTTCTGGATCATAAGAGAATCTTCCAGTTTGTACAAGCGACCAGTTGAGTAAATTATCTACTAAGCCTGTGAGCTTTTCTGAACTGACCTGTATGTGGTCACTCAGCAGCTCTATCTTTTTATAATTTTTTCTCTCTATGTGATAGTTCAGTTGCTTTCCAAGACCACTAAAAGCTGCTAGTGGTGCGCGTATGTCATGAGCAAGTATGCTAAAGAACTTGTCTTTTGACTCGTTGAGCTGTTGGAGTTCTATGTTTTGTTTTTGGATGAGTTCATTTTGACTTTTCAGCTTGTCGTTTTCTTTCTCTTCTTGGTTAAGGAGAGTCTGATTTTTTATATGTCTTATTCTGCTGGTATATAGATAGTAAAGTAGCAACCCTAGACTTAGTGCAGCTAACAATCTAAACCACTGCGTAGCCCATATCGGTGGAGAAATAGAGATAGGTATAGAGTAGCTTTCAGCCCCTTGTACAGGTAGACTTGTTGTAATACTTAAAACATAATCCCCAGGGTCTAAATCAAAAAACCTAACGTGATCAGTGGCTCTAGTATCTATCCAAGTATCTGATAGGCCTTTCATCTGATAATAGTATGTAGTTGGCGAACCAGAAAAAGAAGTGAGATGACTGAGCTGGACTTCGAGATCATTCTGATGATAATCTAAGGATACTTTCTGCTCATCGCTGAGATAGTAATTAGAAAACACAACTTCGTCATTAGCTTGGATGTTGGTAACGATGGGCAGGACTCTGGACTGATCAGCTTTTACTCTGTCTGTATTGACATATATGATGTTTCCTGGTCCGCCAAGCACAAGGTGACTGCTATCAAAGGGTATTGCTTTTTGAAATATCCAGTAATCATTTGGCATCCCATTTTTAGATGTGATCATTTTATAAGTCCCTTGTTCATGATTATAGCAAATGATGCCAGCATCAGTCATGCACCAAGCGATATTATCATCCGTAGTTGTAATTGTTGATATGATAATATTATCTAGTTCCGGGCTAATGGAGTATGTCGTCTTTTGCTCAAGGTCTAGGATGTGAAGGCCTTGCCGAAAGGACCCTACTACATAGATTTGATCTGTAAGGTGTTCGATGGTATAGGTCCATCTTTCAGCAGACCATATCGGAATATTATAGTAATCATTGATATCAATTAACGCGTCTTCCTCTTGATCATAAATTAGAATACCACAAGCATGAGAGACCAAAGTTTCTTTTGGTCCATGAGCAACCCTATATGAGGCTTCCGGAGTATTAGAGCAGATGCCTATGCGGTTATCTTTGATAGGGATGACCCTTCCCCCAGTTTTTTTGTCATAAAGTACGACCACCCCTAATTCGGTTGTGATCCAAACATTTCCAGTTTTGTCTAAAGAAAAATGTTTGAAGTATCTCCTTTCTTCATCTCCTTCCGTTAAGATGAATCGATCAAGTATTTTCTTTACTTGGTTAGTATTTTTTCTTCTCAGGTATAGGGCATCTGAGTACAAGTAATAAGTATCTCCATTTTTATCTTGCTCAGCATAATTCCATGCTTGTTCCAATTTTGAGTGGACTACTTGGTGACTTTGATGAGTGAAGATATAGTGGGTCTGATTGTTATAATATTCGATCCCTTCATCTGTGACGATAGGTATAGAGAGGTCACCCAACTCAGGGGTGTTCTCTAGACTGATGATCTGTAGATTATCGATTTCAATAATGAAATTAGCATAGAATCCATGCCATAGTCTACCCTTGCTGTCCATAAAGCTTGTATGAGACCTTTCTGAAGGTATCGCATATGGATCGTCTTCAGCTACATCAAATCGTTCAAAGACCTTCTTCGATGGATCATAAGTGACCAGCCCGAGATCATATGTGTTGAGGTATATGAGATGAGGTGCTGTCTGGGTGATGGACTTGATATAGTTTGGGCTAAAGAAGGACAGGCTTTGGCCCTTATTGTACTTCAAAGATTTGGACCACTGACCTGTAGATGGGTGATACTCAACGAGACCATATCGTGTTGTGCCTATCAAGAGGGTCTCTTTATCAATTCTAAGGATAGACGTGCATCCACGTCTGAGTGGTTCAAATGCGTAAGGCCCCTTATGCTCTATGATTCTTTTGGAAGATATATCATAGTTGTAGAGTCCAGAGGATGCTATCCATATGGTGTTATCATCCAAAGGATCGACATATAGGTCATGGACGTTATTTACCCCTTCCTGGAAGCCAAAGCTATGTGTAAATGATAAATCCGAAAGTGAAAAAACTGCTACACCTCCCAGTTGATTGCTATTAGACTCATATCCGATCCAAAGTTCATCCTTGATTTGAATGAGGCTTTCGATCGTACTGGATAGCCCTTCAGCTTCAGGGAGATCGTAAGATGTGAACTCATGAGTCACTGTATTCATCCTGATAAGCCCTCCTGCTGTACCAAGCCACAGATGTTCATCGAGGACGAGTATTTCATTGATTTCATCATTAGGTATCGATAGAGAATCGGTAGTAGTGTTGAAGTTAACAAAGGTCTCTCCATTGAATTTACTCAGACCATTAAGTGTACCTATCCATATAAATCCTTGCTCGTCTTCTGCAAAGCAATTAACGGTCTTATTTGGCAGACCATCGTCTGGAGTATGAGATCTGAAAAAAACATCCGTCTTTATTTTTGGATAAACTGATCGATCACTAGACTGGAGTTTGATTCCTAAGCCTAGAAGAAGGGCTAACACTTGTATGTAAGTCGATATCTTCATCAATTAGACAAAATACTAAAGACTGATATCAAAAGCTCATGTATGTGTATAGATCGCCTGAGGAAAGGTGCAGAAAGTCAGATTTTGGGCCCGAATGGATCTTATCTGCTCTAACCGGGTTCACCTCCTCCTCTCCGTATTAACAATCTTAGAAGTTATCAGTGACATCGGAAATATCCATCTCGTTAAGAAGCGATGTGACGCAGTTAAGTTGCGATTCTTGTCACAACGTTTTTGTGTTGGTACTGCAGTATGCAACACATGGGCAATGCAATTCAGAAACTCCATTAAGCTGCGACTACCATCCTAGTTAAGTTGAACTAAGAAAACCACCCCTCACATATAATAGATCATGATAATACCATGGATACTATAACCGCCAAATAAGGACCAATGAAGACTGCCTATTTTGCCGATGAGGGTTGACTTTTCCTTTTGGTATACCCTCTATTAGGTCTATCTAATTCGCATAAACGATCACAAACCTAAAATCAAGAGTTTGTGTAAATGTAGAATTTAGAATTATTGCTCCAAGTGCTATTCGGTCAAGTTCTAATACAAATTCTCCATTATTAGAAACAGGTAAAGTTTCCCAGAATGAGTTGGATGAAACTGTTACATAACCTACAACAGCCCCTCTATCTAATACTTCAGATGTAATCTGCGGAACATTAATAGTGTTGAGACCTGGGACAATAGAAACATCATCAAAATTTAAAGCCAAGGATGATTGTCCAACGACCTGCCATCTTGATCCATCATAGTACTCTAACCTATGTAAGGAGATATGATAGATGAACTGGCCTTCAACAGGGGTGAGCGCATTTTTTTGAGATGTAGTTAGTCTCGGGAGCACTACTCCATTGGTAGTTAATTCTATCTCTGTTTGTGCGGAAGCAGTGATAGCTACAATTGTAAAAATAATTACACTTAGAAGCTTCATGGCAAGATAATTTTGTTGAACAGCAAAATTATCTACATACTCTTATGATTTCGTCACTAAAATTAGTGGTTTTTATTGCTGTAAGGGTGTCTTATATATCTCTGGACAACTTCATTGACATCTAAAACTGGATCATGATGCACACCGCGGATCCCATAATCGCATGCTGACTCAATGTTATCTTTATTATCATCGATAAAAAGTACGTGATCTGGAGATGCACCTATATCAGATATCACGTGCTCATAGATCTCACGATCTGGCTTTCGCATGTGGATAAGATGAGAGTAGTAGTGATTAGAAAAATACTCTTCTCCAAAGTCTACGATGTTGTATTCGTTCTGAAGGTAGCTATAGACGAAGTCTATATGTGTCTTATTAGTGTTGCTAAGTAAATGGATCTGGTACCGTGTTGCTAACTCTCGAAGCATGGTGAGTCTATGGCTTGGAAGAGGTCCGAGCATAGCATTCCAAGCATTGGTTATTTGTGCATGGTTGGTCTCTTTTTTACTGGCAGAGAGAAGAAAGGCGACAAAGTCATCTTCAGATATGCGCCCTACTTCATAGTTTACTAAGGCTTCTTGTAAGTTCTTATCTTCAAGATGTTCCAGCCCGAGACAAGCTCGTAACCCAGACCAAGTAGCTTCATAGTCCAGCTCGAGCAAAACTCCGCCAAAATCAAATACGATATGTTCTATCAAGCCTATCTATCTAGGCCAGGAGACCTCTCAAGGAACTCATCATACAAAAGCGTGTGTCTACTCTCGATAGGTATATTCCAGCCATTGATAAAGAGATGTGTGATCCTAGACTTCATCTCAAATGGATCTCCGTCGCTTACAAATAGGTTAGCCACTTTTCCCTCTTCTATACTTCCATATTGATCTGCTAGTCCAAATATCTCCGCAGGATTAATGGTAATCGCCTTTAAGGCTTCTTCTACACCCATCCCATACGCAGCGGCAAACCCTGCGTGAAAAGGAAGGTTACGGACATTTTCCGAGTCATCTGTGCGTAGAGCTACCTTTACTCCAGCTTGATGCATAAGGCCAGCATTTGCGTAAGCGATATCATATTTATCCTCGTCCCTACCTGGGATTGATTGGACGGGACCCGTGATGACCGGGATGCCAGCTGCTGCGATTTTATCTGCCACACGATGACCTTCAGCTACACCGACAAGGACGGCCTTTACTCCAGTTTCTTCTATCCACTCAAGGGCTGACTCTATGTCTTTGTCTTTATTAACATTGATCATCAGAGTTGTCTCACCTCGATAGACTGGAAGCAACGCTTCCATCTCCGGTTGATAGTCTAATCTGGCTCCAGCGACACTCGTGCCGGCACTGTCTATACGATGATATAGAGCTACTTCTTCCCAGATGTCCTTTATCTTCTTAGTGGCTTTTTCTTGAGCTTTTTTGATATCCTCATCCGATCGTCTATCAAACCTGCTACGTCGCGCTGCAGTAGGAAAGTTCATGACGATGCCATGAAATCCAGCGTCCATCTGAGCAGGTGTATACCCATGAAGATTGATCAAACTGGCTGTGCCAGAGAAGATACCTCCCGATGGGGCTGCTATGACTGTAGTGACACCATTGACTCGGGTTACAGGTATCGCTACCGCGTTCGGATTGACAGCTGTTAGAGCTTTCATCTGTGGAGTAACTTCTCCTATCTCATTGAAGTCGTTAGTGAGGGAGACAGCACCTACTTCTGAAAGACCCAGTCTAGTGCCTCCATCTATGAATCCAGGATATATGTGCTTACCACGACAGTCGATTCGTTCGGCGCCTTCTACCGAAAGGCTAGTGCCAACCGCCAAGATCTTTCCATCTTTTATATGTACATCGGTATTTTCTAAAGTGCCATTGGTTATCGTATGGACGGTAGCACTTGTCAAGATGACGTCACCATAAGTAGACTTCGCTACTTGCTGAGCGTTTGTGCTAAAGCCTATCAGGCTGAAAAGCGTGATTATATATACGTATCTCATGATGATCAATGTTTGTGAGTTGAAAAGAATTCGTGTACGTCCTGCATACATCTGTCTACCTCGTGATCGTGGTTGTGCTCAATAAATGTGGACAGCTTTTCTTCTGGATCAATATCCATCCGCATATCTGCAGGATCATTGATATCAAATCTCACGACTCCATCGACTATGGTCATCTGTGGGATCGTATATGTCGATAGTGGGTGCTTATCAAAGATAGCGATATCACCTTCCTTGCCGATCTCTATAGAGCCTACTCGATCTTCGATACCTAGTTGGATAGCCGGGTTGATCGTGATCAACTTAAGTGCTTCATTATCCGATAAATCTCCATAACGCTGGGTCTTTGCCGCTTCATGGTAAAGGTGTCTGATGAGCTCTCCACTGTCGGAGTTGATAGATGTCACTACACCATTGCGTGTGAGGATCGTAGCGTTATATGCTGTAGAGTAATATACCTCAAACTTATACGCCCACCAGTCCGCAAAGACAGAGGCATGTGCTCCATACTCGGCTAATTCTGGAGCTACTTTAAATCCTTCGTTGACATGCTGAAAGCAGATCTTTTCCACTCCAAAGTCATCCAGGACATCGATCAACATCAATATTTCATCAGCTCTATAAGAATGACAGTGGATGATGACTTCACCATCTAGGATGTCCTTCATAGTCTCCATCTTCATGTCATATTTGGGAGGTGAGGATACTCCTGATGGGTTTGCTTTATAGGATTTCCATGCTTCCGCATAATCTTGCGCTTTCGCAAATGACTCTCTAAAAATCTGTTCTACACCCATCCTGGTAGCAGGTACGATCCGACTTCTTTCGCCGTGTACTCTCATTGGATTTTCGCCTAAAGCAAATTTGATAGTTCGCGGTGCACCATCCATCTTCATATCATCTGGATTGAAGACGCCATATCTATGTTTGATGGTCTCACATTGACCACCTACGGCATTAGCGGATCCGTGCATCGCATGAGAGGTAGTACAGCCACCAGCCAAAGCCCTATAGATCGACACATCAAATGGATCTATCGCATCCCCTACAAACACATCCGCAGTGTTGGGATCTGTCGCTTCATTAACTACATCCAAGGCGATGTGTGAGTGCGCGTCGATGATGCCTGGCATCACATACATGCCACTAGCATCGACAGTTCGTACACCATCAGGGGCTGCAAGATCTTCACCGATGTTTTTGATGATGCCATCTCTGATAAGCACGTCTGAGTTTTCTAAGATACCGTCAGTGATAGTGATCACAGTAGCATCTTTTATAAGGATATCTCCCTTTTCGACTTGTCCGGTGACGGAGCTAGCGAGTAAAAGAAGAGAGATGTATATGGTTATATTCTTCATTTTCATAGTGTTCGGTTGGAGTTTTCTTATTCAGGGGATGTCTTAGATCCAGTTATCTCAAAAGACCCAAAGTCGGCTATAGTGACGGTTCCTTCGAAGTCATTGCCATCAAATTGCAAGTTCTTCTCTACGGTGATATTCAGACCTGGTCCCGCCTGCATTGTAAAGGAGAAAGAAACATCAGAGCCATCTATATCAAGATCTTCAGCTTTAGCATCTTCACCAGGATTTTGATTACTTGTGATGATCACATCATAGCTATCACCAGCTCCTTCAAATACCATTGTGCCCTTAGGTGTCATACCCGGTATTTCTATTGAGTAGGTCCAGGTACCGGCTAAGTCTAGTACGACGTCTTCATCGCCCTCTTTTTTCTTTTTCTTCTTCTTTGTATCGAGCTCATGTTGTATGCCATCTACAAAGACGTTTTTGATTTTGGTGCCCTCTTCCCATAGTGGTCCCGTGGTCATCACTAGATTGCCCAGCTTTCCGTTCTCTATGGTGCCAGCTACATTGGACAGACCTAGCATGTCAGCTGCCTGAGTGGTAAGTGCGGCCAAGGCCGTTTCTTTAGAAAGTCCATCTTCGATCATTCTCATGATGTTCGCATGTATGTCCTTGCTTTTAGTTTCTAGATAGGAAAATGCGACAGGCATACCACTATCAGAAAGCATCTTGGCTTGGTTTGTATATCGATCTATGGCTTGAGTTTTGCGCAGACGAAGTGCCTCTTTGGCTTTGTCTTCAGACGTAGGATCTGTCGACGTTGAGTCCTGGTCCATCTTATCATCATCCATCGCGTCTGGTAGATCAAGAGATAATAGTACTTGAGCATTAGAACTCTTAGTATAGTTAAGCACGCGGTCTATATCTTTTGCTTCAGTGATCACGAGATCAAAGCCTAGATCTTTCTGTAGCTGCAGTGTACGTGTGATATCGCGGAGTTTTTCTGCTTTAAAGAATACAGGTATATCTTTACTTACAACAGGCC
The DNA here is from genome assembly GCA_964470035.1 of uncultured Saprospiraceae bacterium. GTDB lineage: Bacteria > Bacteroidota > Bacteroidia > Chitinophagales > Saprospiraceae > JAJRXG01. The sequence continues at coordinate 6,936 of CAYYBR010000045.1, read as the reverse complement.
AGAGTGCTTCTGTCGCAACATCTTGCGATGGCCGTTTTCGATTTCGAGGATTAGATTTATAACTATCAGCGTGTTGTAAGGTGAGCTCAGAGTTTCGATAGAGCTCTCTCCATTTGGACATGATGCCGATGATCGTACTCGGAAAGACATCTGCAGTCTCCCACTGGGCAAACATCACAGCATCTTCATGTATCATGCTCTCGTTGAGTGAAGCCCCTCCAAGTGATATGATAGAACCCATGCCCGGCATCATCATACCTTCTGGCAGTGCCAGGGCGATACCAAATCCTTGCTCTCTATAGCTTTTGATGGAGGATTCTTTTGCACTGTAGTATGCTGCTATTGTCTTTTCTGGGGTGATACCAGCGATATTGTTAGGTGGATATCCTCGTCTTTCCACATCAGTATCTTCTAATGGGTCTGGTGATTTTAGTCCGATGTGCGAGGCAGGTGCTATAAATCCTGCATATACATACATGGAGTCACCTTCTATTACTTTAGCATCATAAGGGGCTTTGATATTGCTTCCAACCTGAGTTATAAGTCCATCATCGATGACGATATCTCCTAGATAGGCGCTAGATGTCGGAGTGGAAGTGATCATGACATCATTGATCATGATCTTTGTAGTCACAGGTGGTATATCCTGTGATGACACATCTACATGCCACATGCAGAACAGTACTAATATCAGAAATCTCATAGACTATATTTCTTCAGATAAGGCCTGAATATAGGAGTAATGGGCAAGAAAGAGAGGTAAAAAGGTACTGATATCGACGTACTACAGAATTGGCCTGTTGAAACTAAGCCAACTTATAGATGGATGGTAGGTCTCTGCCTAATTCGTCATAATCCAAACCATATCCTACTACGAAGTCATTTGGGATATTAAAGCCAGCGTATTTGCAGGATACATCATGGATAGCGGCATCTGGTTTAATGAGCAGACTGACGATCTCAAGTGATTTTGGACGTTGTCTATTGAGATCCTCAAGTGCATGGTGAAGCGTACGCCCTGTATCGATTATGTCTTCGACTATCAGTACATCTTGTCCTTCTATATTTGACTTCATACCTAGCATTTTATGGACTTGACCAGTAGACTGAGTTCCCTCGTAGGATGAGTATCTGACAAACTCGATAGTCATCGGAAAGTCAAAATATCTTACTAGGTCAGCCGTGAAGATGAACGAACCGTTAAGTATACTGAGGATGATAGGTTGTTTATCCTTATAGTCTTGTGTTATCTGTGAAGCAAGCGCTTTTATTCTTGCTTGCAGTTCATCTTCTGTCAGATATATCTCAAACTCTTTATCATGTAGCCGTATTCTACCCTGCATATCACTCTCCTTTTGCTAGCCCATATTTGTCGAGTAAATATACGAGCGAAGTCATCGCTGCACCTCCTAGTTTTAGTTCTCTTTCATTGACTGCATCTATGCGGTCTGCAGCAGTATGATGAAAATCAAAATATCTCTGAGAATCTGGCCTGAATCCAAACAACAAACCATTTTGATTTTTTAGAGGGTTGATATCTGCTCCTGAGCCTCCTTTAGAAAGGGATAAAAAATACGGATCTAGGAGGTTTTCCCATTTAGTCACTTGTCTGAAGAAACCTGCAAAAACCTCATCGGTAGCATCACAGGAGAATCCACGTGGTGTGAAACCACCTGCATCAGATTCTATAGCTGCCATGTGCCATTCGCCTTTTTGATTTGATTCATTTGCGTAAGCGAGACCACCACCTAGGCCATTTTCTTCATTCATAAAGAGGACACATCGTATCGTGCGTTTTGGTTGGTATCCGAGCTCCTGGAGTGTCTGAAAAACCTGCATGCTATGTACACACCCCGCACCATCATCATGCGCTCCACCACCTACATCCCATGAGTCTAGATGACCACCGACAAGGATGATCTCATCTGGATACGTCGACCCTTTGATCTCGGCGATAACATTATAGGAAGTCTTATCATCATCTCTCATCTCTGAAGAAGAGATGATATGAGCATCCATGCTTTGTTCTATGAGTATCTCGTGTAATAGTTCTGCATCCTTAGTGCTAATAGCGATAGCCGGTATCTCAGGGTGGTTAGGATCATATCTCGTCACTCCGGTATGGGGATAATCGTCCAATGCTGTAGTCATAGATCTGACGAGTACAGCTACTGCTCCTTGAGCGGCGGCGACAGAAGGTCCATTTACTCGTTGATCTACGGCTCCGCCATAGGCATAGAAGGTCCTGATCTGAGTAGGATCCATAGGTCGGTTATAAAAAACAATCCTACCGGCCAGACGGTCTGGCCCTAGCTCTCTTACTTCATCGAGTGTTTGTACTTCGACGATATCACCAACGATCCCACTTGGGCCTGTCCCTATGCTATTTCCTAGGGCAAGCCCTCCGATATCAAGGCTATCAGAGGTTAAAGGGTCTATTATGACGACTTTTTCTTTTTTTCCTCTTACCCAATAAGGTACTTCACACTTCTGTAAATATGTGGTATCGCTAATCTCCTCAAGCTGCTTTTTAGTATAGTCAATGGCCAGCTCCGAAGCAGGAGAACCAGCTAATCTACCCCCGATTTCTTCAGATAAATGCTCTAACCACGCATAACAAGCTCCATCAAGCAAGACTTGATCATGGATAGCTTTGATGAAAAGTGCATCCTCTTCATAGTCTATTTGACCGTATATTGGACACAGTATATATGTGAAGATTGTAATCCATAAAGCTTTCATTGCCAGAATTATGTCAGTAATTGATGATTTTTTAGTCTGTCAAAAGTAACTTTCTCATCTTTGTGCGTCTAAACCTTAGTTATGTTAAAGTTTCTCTTTGCGGTATTGTCTAGCAGTGAGAGAGCAACGCTAACAGATGAGGAAGTAGTAAAAGAGTATCTACGTACCCAAAGCGATTACTACTTCGAAATACTTTACGCCCGCTACTCTGCAAAGATATACGGGAAATGCTTGACTATTCTTAAAGAAGATGGTCTAGCTCAAGACGCTACCCAAGATGTTATGATGAAGATCTTGCTCAACCTTTCAAAGTTTAGTGGCAAGTCAAAGTTCTCAACTTGGGTGTACTCAATAACATACAACTTTTGCATTGACTTCATCAGAAAAAGAAAAAAGGACAAAAGCCAATCTTATGAAGATGTAAGTCAGTTTGAAGATGTAGCCGATGAGATAGAGGATAAAGTATTACTTGAAGTACGTATAGAAAGGCTCAAACAAATCTTAGATCAAATACCACCGGACGACAAGTCTGTCTTAATGATGAAGTACCTAGATGGTATGTCCATCAAAGAAATCTGTGGAGTAATAAACAAAACAGAAAGTGCTATCAAGATGCAGATCAAAAGAGCCAAAATGCGATTTGTCAAAGTACATGATTCTCTATATGCCGCTTAACAACCCTAACCCCAAAAATTAATTTAAAAACAGACCGATGGAACAAAATAATTTCAAACGTCTCGAAGAAGAGATGGAACAACAGTACGAAAAGTCTTCAGACAAGATTAAGAATAATGTTGTCCGAAGAAAAGGTATGTGGGACTTGATTGGAGACCTTTTTGAGTTATATATTCCTCGGATTTTTTCAACCATTGTCGGAAGCTCTGCACTGTCTAATAAATTACAATCCGGCGAAGAAGAGTTAGGCGAATAGGACACCAAAAAGAAATATAATCACAAGTCAACAGCTGCTAATATGAACTTGCTATCTGATACATTAAACAAACTCTTGGATCAAGCACAAATTTTTCTACCTAGGTTAATCGGAGCGATCATTATGGTCGTGATAGGACTGATCCTCGCTAAGATAGTAGCGGGTGTCATCCGCAAGATTTTAGAAAAGGTGAAGATCGACAAATTTGGAGAGAAGCTAAACGATATTGATTTTATCAATAAGGCTAATCTTTCGATCAAGATAAGTGTCATCGTGTCCAAGTTCTTCTACTATATTATTCTTCTATTCTTTTTGATTTTTGCTGCTGATATACTGAATATGGAATCCATATCGCAGTTAGTAGTTGATATGTTTAACTTTTTACCAAAGCTATTAGTAGCATTTGTCTTCTTGATATTTGGAACTTTGCTTGCAGAGTTGATTAGATCAGTAGTTGAGGCAACTCTTGGTTCACTAGGTATCCCATCTTCCAAAATTATCGGGACTTTTCTATTCTATTTTCTGTTTATAAACGTGGTCATCTTGGCCATAGAGCAAGCAGAAATAAACACAGAATTTTTACAACAAAATATATCAATAATCATAGCAGGAGGAGTACTGGCATTTGCTATAGGATATGGATTAGCATCGCGTGATGTTGTTTCTAATTTTCTATCCTCTCTTTATACAAAAGACAAGGTAAGTGTTGGAGATATAATAGAGATAGGTGACCAAAGAGGACAAGTCACAATGCTCGATAAAACTAGTGTCACCATTGCAACGCCAGATAAGAGGGTGATCTATCCTCTGAAGTACCTGCTCAACGAAAAAATTGCTATCTATTCTTCTGACAAGAAGTTAGAAGAAGGATAGTTTATTCTAAAAGGTAATTTAATATTCAAACTCTATAACTAAAATTCATACAAAGATGAAATTGACATTTACTTTTTTAATGGCGGCATTTTTGTCCTTTGGACTGATGGCTCAAGAGTCTGTCATGGAACTAAAAGAAAAGAAAGCGGCGCTTGAAGCACAACAGGCAGAGATACTTGGACAGGCAGATGCACTTCAAGGAGAAATAGATGGTCTGAACGGCCAACTTGAAATCTTGAGTGGATGGCAGACTAGCTTACTGGGTAGTGTAGGATTTAACATAGGTAATCAGTCGAACTGGGCCGGTAGTTCTAATCCTAACTCAAATACTGCAAGTCTAGGAATAGGATTCAATGGATTCGCTAACAGCATAAGAGAGAATGACTTCTGGAGAAATAAGGGAATTCTTACTCTTGGATGGCAGAAGGTTGATCCTGATACAGAAGATGATAATATTGGAACTGGGTTCGATAGGAACGTAGATCTACTCAACCTTTCTTCACTTTATGGTAAAAATATCAGTAAAGACTGGGCCCTTTCAGGGTTAGCTGAATTAAATACCTCTGTTGGTAGCTTTTTGGATCCTGGTACCTTAGATATAGGTGTGGGAATTACTTGGAACCCAAATCCAGATTTCGTGTTGGTTATTCACCCACTCAACTACCACATTGCTTTCTCAGGTGTTGATGGAGTCTCTTCTGAAGGTGCTCTCGGAGCTAAGATCAGAGCGGACTATACTCATCAATTTCCTGGAGGATTAGGATGGTCTTCAACTTTGACATCTTTTTTACCTTACTCAGATCAATCTGAAGGACAGCCTACTTTATTCGAGTATACTTGGTTAAACACTCTGACATACACGATAACTGGTGGTATAGGAGTGAACTTAGCATTTGGTTTGAGAAATGCAGAGTTCGAGTCAGTAGATACGCAGACATACTATAACCTCGGTCTTTCATACGCACTGTAAACCTAGGGTTAACGCCTAAATTAATATAAAGTAGCCGAGATAGTTGATTTATCAACTTTGACGATATACATTTGATATAACCGATTTATTTTTCGTTGATATCAGAGCTCATCCCGAGTAATTGGGATGGGCTTTTTTTATGCCCATTGCTAATAGTAGGCTTTTACTCAGATGGAGATAAAAAAAGGCTGTTATCATCAGATAACAGCCTCCAGTTTTGGTTATTGAATTGAGTATATAAATTCAATAAGTTTTAGACGTTGTCTTTATAGTAATGGATGATAGATATCACATCTTTTTGCTCATAGATGTGAGCATGTGTTTCTTTTATTACGATGTGATCTCTATATGACTCTAGCAAAGCTTCTTCTAAGAGTCTGAGTCCTTTTTTGATATTAGATAGTCCTATATGACAAGCAGCTTCAAGATATTGTAACCTAAAACTGAATGTATACTGAGCACTTTCCGTTATACAATCTATCGCTTGCGAGTACTCGTGATGACTTATTAAGTACAGAACAAGATCCTCCCAATATGATGCTAACTCACTTCCTGTTGTCGCAGCCATTCTTAGATAATGGATAGCACGACCTTTGTCTTTAAGAAATGTGTAGCATTTGCCTAGAGCGTGATAATACTCTTCTATATTACTCTCAAGAGAGATCGACTTGCGCAATACCTTCACAGCACTTCTCCAGTCCTGATTATCCATGTAGCATTTTGCGAGAAGGAAGTAAGCTTCATCGCTGTATGCGTCCATCTCTATTGCTTTAAACAATGATCTTTTGGCTTTATCAACAAGACCAAGTTCATATTGGCATTCTGATATCGACATCATCAAATCGAAGTCCATATCAAAGATGTAGAGATACTCATTATAAATATCTAGAGCGTGTTCGTACTTGGTTTGATCCATGCAGCAATCTGCACAGTCGAGATAGCCTGCTTCAAACTGCGGATTGATAATATAAGAATACTCTAGTGCCTCAATGGCCTTTTCATACTCTCCTACATTGGCATAAGAATGACCAAGATTAAACCACGCCAGATAATTATAAGGGTGGTTATCCACTATCACATTGTGAAGGAGGATGCTTTCTTCAAAATTCTTGCTTTGCTCAACACTCGCTGCCATGAGGTGAAGTGCTTCCTGATGGTGTGGGTTAAGCATGAGTGCTCTTTTCAGGCACTGAAACATGATTTCGAATTCTTGCACACTCTCATAAAAGTATGACTCTGCTACAAGTATATCTTCTAGCTCTTGCTTTGTGGCGTAAGACTTGAGATCTTCTATAAGGATAATCGCGTCATATAGTTGCTTACTATGAATATATATATTCACTTTTCGCAACTGAAGTGCTATATCGGCAGACGCAATAACTTCAGCTTTCTTGATCACCACCATCGCATCGTACATCAA
>CAYYBR010000044.1:0-21555 GCA_964470035.1 uncultured Saprospiraceae bacterium | reverse complement strand
TATGTATACCACCATGGTACGAGATCTTTATTATCTAGGACAAAAACTTAATTCCAAATCAGTTTTTATTAGAAAATCTCTGAACATATTTATTGTTGGCTTTGTGTTTTCCGTTGTGCTGTTTTTCATACTAACTCCATTAGTTGGTACTCATTTTTAGGAGACATATAAATTCTTCGCACTGAATTCCTATTCATAATCTGTGACAAGTAAAGTTCTATTCGTCATTCATTTCTTTGGTCTGAATTAATGCATGATCATAGAGTTTCTTGAGATGACTACATTCCTGACCTATAAACACATCCCCCGATCGTATTACTTCTAGCACCTGTCACACTTGAGATCGTATTCTCTTTGTGGTTTGCACGCAAATATCCCATCAACGCCATCAAAACAGCCTCCTTGTAGTTGATAAGCTCTACGTTAGGCTTGACAACATCAACATGAAAACCTGAAAGTATGTCTGATAGTCGCTCAACCAGAAAGTCATTATGAGCACCACCACCCGTGATGAGACACTTACGGGTATCTTCTTCTTCAGTAGTATATGGTGTCATATCCAGGGCCAACTGCTTGGCACACACCTCCACCATGGTCTTCAGAATATCATTAGTCTCTATATTGAACTGCTTTGCAACAGATATAAATTCATTCTGAACCCAGTCATTATCTAATGATTTTGGATGTGCTTGGTGGAAGTAAGGAAGATCTAACCAAGCCGTTAAGAGACCTTCGTGCAACCTGCCCTTTCGAGCTAATTGCCCTTTATCATCATAATCTTCACCAACTAACTTGGCATAATGGTTCAATACTTGATTACACGGTACACTGTCCCAGGATTTGATCTTATCCTCTTGGTGTACGCTTACATTAGCTATACCTCCTAAATTGATATAAAAGTCATAGCCTTTGAATAGAAGTTGCTCGACTATCGGTGCGACAGGAGCTCCTTGCCCACCCAGAGCAATATCATTAGCTCTAAAATCACAGATCGTCGATATACCTGTGAGCTCTGCTATTATGGCTCCACTACCTATCTGTAGAGAATATCCGTCCTTAGGATGATGGATAACAGTATGACCATGTGAGGCTATAAAATCGATTGGCACATCAAGGTTCAGACTGTTGATTGTTTTAGAACAAAATATAGAGAACCTCACCTCTAATTCTTTGAGCTCTCTCACTGACATCCGTGAACAGCGCGAAAGTCCTTGCTTAAGTTCCACCGGAAAATCTATAGCTTCTGTATGGATGATTTCCCAATTCAGATCAGCTTCTGAAGATTCTTCAAAGGAACAAAGAGCCATATCCAGTCCATCCAATGAACTGCCTGACATGATACCTAGGATATACATAACTACAACATACAGAATATCCTACTTCCTCCTTAATATCTTGATTCCCAAAAGGGATTTCTTTCGCCATCGATACATTGCTTGAAGTACTTCTCCATCGCTTTATTGTACCCTTCAGATGTAATGTCCTTACCCTTAACCTTCTTTGGAATATTAAAGTCGATCTCCTTCCCATTAAGAATCACCTTAGATGCTTCTATGACGGCTGTACCATCGTTTATCTCTAACATAAGTATCAACCCTGGGAGTCCTCCATAGCCTTCAGGACCACTAGCAACAGGTATCTGCGAAGTGAACCACGCATGTATGATTTGGCCTTTTATGGCGTCTTCTGTCTCAGCCTTCATACAGAGATAGCCATCTACTTCACGGATTTCATTGAGAATTTTCCATTTCCGCTTAGGCATGTCATCATTGATCACGTATAACTTACCTCCTAATACTACCTGGTGCTTTATCTTCTTATTAGCAAGGTCTTCCATCAAGAGAAATTCATCTTTCTTCCATGAGTATGCGTAACTTCTCTCTTCCTCTCCATATGTATACACACTCTTTTCTCCGTCAAATTGTAAGACGTATGGACGTGACCAACCTTCATCTTTCCCCCACGTCAACTTCTGCCGATCTTTCTCTTCATCGGACAGATAAGGAAGATCATCTATTATTCTGCTATAGTAAACCGTTCTATCATAAACCACCTCACCTGTGACTTGAGTGAAGAGCGAAGGTATTGCTATCAAAAAGCACCCTAGTAATATGGATATCGACTTCATCTTTACTAATTTATTATCCATGTATAATAATCCCGTTATTACCTTTGCCGCTATTATTCCCTTTCAGATTATACGTGAATGTCACAAGAAAATATCTTGCTAATGTCACCGTATTTGATCTCAAAATAAAATAATTAGAAGCGAATTGAGTGATACTCTGATTCCTATTAAAAGCATCATACAGTGATACTCGAAGTTCTCCTTTATTGTCTTTTAAAAACTGACGAGAAACTGACAAATTCCATATTGGCAAAGTCTCATCCAAGTCTAACCTATCATTATCGAATTGTCGTAAGTTAAAATCTGATTCTAATTTCAACCCAAGGAAGAGGTTAGTATTGACTTCAAGTCCATAGGTAAAGTTTCGAGATGTCTGATTCAACTGTGTATTAATATTGTATTCCGTTCTTTCCGTACCAAATCTCGAATTTAGATAAAGGGAGAATTTCTGATTAGGTGTCAAGCTCAATCTTAAACCTGGATCAAAACTTCTAGTAACTGTATTATTGAGCTCACTATTTACAAAAGCGTTACTACTTCTAATGTTCGACCCTAGGTTCACCCTTAATTGAATTTTATTGGGTTTAAAAGGTATGTTTATCCCAAGGCCAAAATTACTCTGGCTTCCTCCATCAAAATTGATCGGTCTAATTCTGGTGATCAATGACTCATCTATAAATTCTTCTGTTACAATTTGATTAGTGAAAAAGTTATGCCTCGCATTTACCCACACCCTAAGACCAGTTAGAGGTTTATTGATACTGAAGTACATACTTAGTTCTTTACTTACCTCAGGAAGCAAGTCTGGGTTGCCTTCTCGCAAATAAAAGGGGTTGCTATTGTCTATGACTGGTTGTAGATCATTGATCTGGGGCTCTCTGGCAGAGACCTGATATGACAGGTTGAGGTATGAGTTTCTAAAAGGCTGAAAGACGACAGAAGCGTTCGGAATCAATATATCAAACGTTTGATCGACCTCTCCACTAAAATCCGTAGATGCACCTTCAAAAGCACCTGTTAGAGAAAATCTTTGATAAGCCGCTCCTACTGATACATTAAATCCTTCATGACCATATTTCAGAGATGATCCCAGACGATTCATATTTATCTGATTATCATAATTTCTGGTCAAAAAGCTATTGACACTAGATTCATCATTCAAGATATCAACAACTTCCCTATCTCCTGTTTCTTGCCGATTAGATAAATTATAAAAATTCTGTAAAGTAAATTTCTCACCTAAAGGCTCCACGTAAAGGGCATTGACCCTAAAGACATCTTTAGAAGTGACATTGTCAAAATTTTGGTCTATCACTTGACGAGCACTTGTGCCCAGATCATCAAATATTTCATTAATCGAAAACTGCTGTTGGATACGATCTAAACTAGAAGTTTGAAAAGAGCTATTGACACCAAATCTTCTTCTCTTGTTAGAACGGAATTTTTTTGCAAATACTCCGCGCACATTAACTAGGTGTCCATTGGAGTCATTGGCATTTTCAAAGTCTACAGCGTTCGTATTATTACTTTCATTCGCAAACCTTGAACTCGAAACTCTAGTAGTGATACCAGTGTTATTAAGTGCTGCAAATTGAGTCTTCAAAGTAAACGTATGAAAAGAGTCGATCTCTTGCTTTAGTTCGATCTCTGCTCTATGACCGATGGCATCTGTGTCATTCACATTCGAGGATGTCTCGATAGCATTATTAGGGTTTAAAAAAGTCTCTCTTTCACTCTCACTTCTTGCTACTAAACCCTTTCTATTGATAAAATAATAACTACTTAGCTTTGTTTTCTTGTGATCATAATTATAGTTGATGCCGGCATTCGTACTTTCTGGAAGACCATTTTGCTGACCAGAAAAGAAGATACTTTGCAAACTTGATTCTAATCCATCATCACTACCAAACGAAAAGAAAAAACCGCCACTACCAAAACCATATATGCCATCATCACCAAAACTCCAAGACTCCGAGCCCAAAAATCCTTGGTAATCATCCCATGATAGTCCGTTGCGGCCAGTATTATTGTGGACTCCGATAAATGACAACTGATACTTGTCATCGAATCGATTATAGTTTCCTTTAATCTCGAACCTATCATCTGAGCCAACACCCGCAGCTATCTTTCCAAATGCTCCAGACTTATATCCTTCTTTGAGCTCAAGATTCATCGTTTTGTTCTGATTGCTCTGATCTTGGGTACCAGTTATCTCCTCTTCCTCAGTGGTCTCATCGAAGACCTGTACTTTAGCGATTCCTTCAGCAGGTAGATTCTTTGTAGCTGCTTTAGGATCATCACCAAAGAACTTCTTCCCGTCCACAGTTACCTTATTAACACTATGTCCATCAGATGTGATGGATCCATCTTGGTCAACCTGTATCCCAGGAAGTCGTCTCAACAATTCTTCCACACTCGACCCTTCAGGCACTCGAAATGTAGTAGCATCATACTCTATGGTATCTCCACGAAGTTTGATCGGTGCTCGTGCTGCTTTGACGATAACTTCCATAAGCTCAGTCGCTATCTCTTTCATCACAATAGAACCAAGATCTATATCACTGTCTTCAAAGCTTACGTCAAGAGTCACAGGCACATGACCTATAAAGGTGGCCTTCAATAGATGATCCCCGACCTTGACTTTCTTGAACTCAAAGTTGCCATCCAAGTCGGATTGCGTAAAGTCCAAAAACGTGCTATCCATATCCAGGAGCATGATTGTAGACTGTATCAGAGGACTACCAGCAGTATCTACGAGACTTCCCTTAATGCTATAGTTCTTTTGAGCATTTACGAAAGTGGAAGCAAAAAATAAGATAAGACCTAGAACGCCTAGGCGTGAGTAGATAGTGGCAGTAGACATACAACAGCGAGTTTGGTTGGAAGGTAACAGGTTCTGAGATATCTATCCTGGTGACGAACTGTTAATAAATTCACAATTAACTATCTATCACATAGGCTGATCTCAAAACTATATCAACAAGTATTAAATGATATCCAGAAGGAATTTGGTGTGCGAGCATGCATTTTGTCGTGAATTTTAAAACTCTAGTCGAAGGACTTGCAAAAGAATATTTTTTTATGGAAACTTTAGAACCTGTTATAGTTTCCATGGTTTATAAGTTATGACTTCCACAACAATCGACAAACAGACCGACAAAGAGATCCAGAGCATACTCGACTTCACCGTCAATGAAGTGATGAAGCTCGGCATCAAAGCTGTGAGTATGGATGACATATCGAAGTCACTCGGCATGTCGAAAAAAACACTTTATGGTCACTTCGACAGTAAGTACGACCTAGTCGAAAAAGCCATCCTCAGGCATCTTAGCCTTGAAAAGCAGGTGATCGATGAGATCAACTTGCGAGCTGAAGATGCCATAGATGAGATGGCACAGATCGCTGAACATACAGTAGTTCACTTCCGACAGATCAGCCCAGTGTTGATCCATGATCTACAGAAGTACTATAAAGAGATATGGCGATATGTCGTTACTCATCAGACTCAATACTTTATAGAGAAGATCGGTGGCAATATCAGCCGTGGTATCCATGAGGGTTACTATCGCAAAAATTTAGATGCGGAGATCATCACCAAGTTATATATCTCCAAGTCCTTCAGCCTGGTAGATGAGTCTCTATTTGACCCTCGTCAGTATAGCAGAGAACATCTTATCAAGCAACACATACTGTATCACCTCCATGGCATCCTGACAGAAACAGGGCGTAAGCACATGCATGACTTTCATTCATTAATGACGTAAGATGACAAGAACCATATTGATAATTCTTTTAGCGCTTTCGCAAATAAATGCCTCAGGTCAACAGTCATATACACTGTCTGAAGCGATCAACTATGCGCTAGAACATCATGAATCTTTACAGATATCGAGACTAGATGAATCAATGGCCAATTGGCAATATAAAGAAGCCAAATCCATAGGCCTACCTAATATCAGAGGTAACGTTGATTATACATTCTATTTTCAGCGGCCTGTCCAACCTACTGAGGACTTTTTGTCACCAGCTATATTTGGCATCCTATTTCAAGAGGGAGTTATAGAGCCCAGAGAATTAGGCCCACCAGAGACTTTTGAGTTTGCTTTTGTACGAGAACACAATCTAAATTTTGGCATCACCGGTGAAGTACTCGTATTCGATGGAAACTTCCTCAAAGGCCTGAAAGCGGCTAAGTTATTTATAGAACTCGCAGGCAAGCAAATCCGACTGACAGAGCAACAAATCGTACAAAATGTCACCAGAGCTTATCAAGGAGTACTTGTAGCAGAGCGCAACAAGAACATCATCCAAAACAACATAGACAATGTCAACGACGCCATACGTGAAGCAGAAGTAACCTACGAAAATGGCTTTATCGAAGAACTGGATGTAGACCGTCTCAGGCTATCACTTGAGAATCTCAATATCGAAATGTTGAAGCTCAATAAGCTCATAGACTTTAGTTACAACGCCTTGAAATTTCAGATGGCTCATCCTCTAGAAGAGAACTTCATCGTAACTGATGAACTCGAGTCAGCTGTAGAACAACTGATCAATGACCCTCAGGGATATATCAGCGACATAGATCCAACCAAGCGACCAGAGCACAACATCTTGGCAGACGCTATCACCTTGGACTATGCCGACTTAGATCGAATCAAGCAAGGCTACCTCCCCAGTGTAACAGCATCAGCGGGCTATGGCCAATTACTTCAAAGAGATGGATTATTTAGCAACAATGAAGCAGGTTTCTTAGGAAATGGTACGATCGGTCTGCGTGCAAGAATACCTATCTACGATGGAGGTCTTACTAAAAGCAAGGTTGAACAAAAAAAGATTGATATAGAAAAGAAGCGGATAGAACTAGCAGAATTTGACCGAGGCATGCACCTCCAAGTTCTCAACGCTAGAGGCAACTTTGAAACCGCCCAGCTTTCTCTGGATAATGCTAAAAAAGTACTCGCTCTTAACGAGAAAATCTACGAAAAAGCAAGGATCAAATACAGAGAAGGTGTCGGTAGCAGTATCGAAGTCACCCAAGCAGAGGCTTCTCTTTATCAGTCTCAAGCCCAATATATCAATGCGCTCTACGACCTATTAACCACAAAAACGGAGATAGATATCGCGACTGGTGATATCCTTTCTTTAATCGAAAAAGATCAATGATCAGCAAAGACATACATCTTATGACCATCATGAAAAAATTAATCCCTGCCTTCTTACTGCTCTTTCTTTTAGGAAGTTGTCAAGAACAAGAAAAGGAGCCTGAGACCCTAGAAGAATACACGGCAAAACTGGCAGACCTAAAGAAAGAACGTAGTATACTCAACCAACAGATAGATCAACTTACTAATAAAGTGGCTGAGTTAGATCCTTCTCTACAAGAGAAGGCCAAGCTCGTTGAGACCAGTACTGTCGAATCATCTGATTTTGTGAGATTCATAGATATCCAAGGTGCCGTATCAGCTGATGATCCTGTAAATGCTGTCAGTGATATGGGTGGTCGAATCACAGACCTCAGAGTAAAGGAAGGAGAATATGTAAAGAAAGGGGCCATCATCGCTCAGATCGATGTCGAAACTATCGAAAAGCAAATATCAGAACTAGAAACGTCACTAGAACTTCCCCGAGACATGTACGAAAGACAGGATAGACTATGGGCCCAAAAGATCGGCAGTGAAGTTCAATACTTACAGGCCAAGAATAATGTGGAGCGATTAGAGAAATCCATGGAAACTCTAAAGCTTCAAGAAAGCAAAGCATATGTCTACGCACCTATCTCAGGTGCGGTGGATTTCGTCATGATGAAGCAAGGAGAAGTGGCTTCACCAGGATTACCCATAGTTCAGATACTTAACACCTCCCAGTTAAAAGTCAAAACAGACCTGCCAGAAAACTATCTCAAGATGGTCAAGAGAGGTATGAAGGTAGATATCGAGTTTCCTTCTATCGAGTATACTACGACCGGTACTGTATCTCAGCTAGGTAGGAAGATAGATCCTACTAATCGAACCTTAGAATTAGAAATACTCCCTAAGTCATCTTCGTCTCTTCTTAGACCTAATCTGCTAGCAGAAATCAAAATCAAAGAATACCAATCAGACGATGTCGTTACTATGCCTCTAGAGTATATACTGCAGGAAGTAGATGGGACAGAATTTATATATATAGCTATCAAAGACAGTGAAGGTGACTTGCGCGCGCAAAAAAGATATGTCCAAATCGGAGAGGCAGCCGATGGCAATGTCATCATCACAGAAGGACTCACTCAAGGCGAAGAAGTCATCTATAAGGGAGCTCGAAATGTAAGCGATGGAGAACTTCTAGAACTTGCAAACTCATAAGGTATGTCTGTAAAAGCCATCAAAGAAAAGTTGCGGTCATTTGGATTAACCGATTTTGCCGTTAATAACGGTACGACGATAGTCATCTTGGCCATCATGATCTTAGTCTTCGGATTGAGATCCTATCGGACGATGCCAAAGGAGTCATATCCAGAAGCTAGTCTTCCCACTATCTACATTAATACGCCCTACTTCGGTAATAGTGCTGAGGATATAGAGAACCTGATAGCCCGCCCTCTTGAAAAAGAAATTTCTACCATCAGTGGACTCAAAAGAGTAACAAGCACTTCTATCCAGGATTTCTCTGTGATCTTAGTAGAGTTTGATCCCGATCAGGAGCAAGAGGTCGTCCTTAGAAAGGTAAAGGATGCAGTAGATGCTGCAAAGTCAGAACTTCCTAATGATCTTGATACCGATCCAACAGTCGAAGAAGTGAACTTCAGTGAGTTTCCTATCATGACTGTCAATGTATCTGGCAACTATGGGATGGATGAGCTTCGAGAGATAGCCGAGTATCTACAGGAGCAGATAGAGGGTATGCGTGAGATCAATCAAGTGAACCTCAAAGGAGCCCTTGATCGAGAAGTTAAGATCGATGCTGACGTTTTAAAAATGCAGTCTCTACAGGTCAGCTTCAATGATATCGAGCAAGCAGTAGCCCAAGAGAATATGTCGATGTCCGCAGGCGAGATAGTGAGTAATGACTTTAGAAGATCTATCAGGGTAGTAGGTGAATTCGAGAAAGTCTCCGAGATAGAAAACATCATCGTCAAGAGCGAAAGTTCTAGACCGATCTATCTGAGGGATTTTGCCAAAGTAAGTTATGGCTTCGAAGAAAGAACAAGCTATGCTAGATCTAATCAGCTTCCTGTTATCGCTCTAGATGTCGTAAAAAGGAAAGGTGGTAACGTGATAGATGTAGCTGCCAACATCAAGGCTCTTATCGAAAAAGAAAAAGAAACGCTACCACCTGATGTCAACATTGCCATCTTCAATGATGTATCTAAGTATACAGAAGAATCTGTGTCTAATCTTGAAAACAGCGTCATCTCTGGAGTCATACTCGTCATCCTCGTCCTTTTATTCTTCCTAGGGCTTCGCAACTCTCTATTTGTAGGTATCTCGATACCGCTCTCTATGTTGATGGGTATCCTATTCCTAGATATAACCGGTACTACGATCAACATGATAGTCCTATTCGGTCTTATCCTAGCACTTGGATTACTTGTAGACAATGCTATAGTAGTCGTAGAAAATATATATCGCTATAGACAAGAAGGATATGGACCAAAGGAGGCCGCAAAATATGGAGCTGGCGAAGTAGCATGGCCGATCATAGCATCTACAGCGACTACGCTAGCCGCATTCATTCCGCTGGCATTATGGCCAGGGATCATGGGAGAGTTTATGAGATATTTTCCGATAACTCTGATGGCTGTACTTACCTCTTCTCTCTTTGTGGCTTTGGTTATAAACCCGGTACTGACCTCATATCTCATGAAAGTAGATGAGGAAGCTGATACTACTGAAGAGCGGCGAAAGAGAATTAAAAACGTGTTTATAGGTGCTCTCGCCATGACAGCGATAGCTTTTTTTGGGCACTTTAGTGGTAAAGAGTGGGTCCGCAATCTCTTTGGTATAGCAGTTATCATCTCACTGATCAATTTCTTCATATTCAGACCTGGTACTTTTTTCTTCCAAAACAGAGGACTGCCATTTTTAGAAAAAGGCTATAAGAGTTTTCTCAATGGTGTTCTCTCAGGAGTAGGACCTTATATGACTTTTGGTGGCACCATATTACTGCTCATTGGTTCGATGATGCTATTTGGTATGTTCACTCCTAAGATCGAATATTTTCCTACTGGAGATCCCCAGTATGTCAATGTCTTCGTAGATCTTCCATTAGGTTCAGACATAGAGTCTACTAATGATATCGCTAAGGAGATTGAAGCTGATATCAGAAAAGGTGTAGAGCCCTATAGCGATCTCGTAGAAGAAATACTCACCCAGATAGGAGAAGAAACTTCGGACCCAAATTCTCCACCTGAACCTGGAGTCACACCTCATAAAGCGAGAATCACAGTGTCCTTTATTCAGTATAAAGATCGTGATGGTGTGTCTACAGGGGATGCTATGCAAGCGATAAGAGATGCTGTAAGAGAGCATCCAGGAGTGACGATGGTAATCGATAAGGACAATGATGGCCCTCCGACAGGTCTCCCTATCAATATAGAAGTTATAGGCAAAGACATGAGTCAGCTCCTAGAGATCACAGATGATATGAAGACTTATCTCAATAGTCTAAAGATCGCCGGTGTCGAAGGCTTAAAAACTGATGTCGTCTTAGCTAAACCAGAGATGGAAGTACATATCGATCGTGAATCTGCAAGAAGATATGGACTATCTACTGCTCAGATTGCTTCTACCTTAAGAACCTCAGTATATGGTAAAGAAGTGTCGAAGTACAAAGTAGGAGAGGATGAGTTTCCTATCATGGTACGCCTCAACGAAGATGCTCGGTATAACACTTCCGCTTTGATGAATCAGGAGATCACATTTAGAGACCAAGCATCGGGAAGAATAGTACAAATACCTATCGCTTCGGTGGCAGATTTTTCTTTTTCGACGAGCTATAATGCGATCAAAAGAAAAGACGAAAAACGTATGATAACTATCTACTCCAATGTATTAGATGGATATAATACTAACGAGATAGTCGGAGAGTTTAAGGAGGCCATGCAGCAGTATGACATGCCTACAGGATATAGTTACGCCTTCACAGGAGAGCAAGAACAACAAGCAGAAGATATGGCCTTTCTCAATGGCGCATTTATGGTAGCACTCTTCTCGATCTTCATCATTCTTGTCCTACAGTTTAATTCCGTTTATAGTCCATTTATCATCATACTTTCTGTAGTCTTTAGTACCATAGGTGTACTTCTTGGCTATGTGATTACAGGCAGGACTATAGGAGTAGTATTTACAGGAGTGGGTATCATATCTCTCGCTGGCATCGTGGTGAATAATGCTATCGTCCTTGTAGATTATATCAATCTGCTCATCAAGCGAAAGAGAACCGAGCTAGGCATGTCTTCGATATTTTTTATGGAAAAGAAGGATGTAAAAACAGCAATCATACAAGGTGGAGCGACAAGGCTACGTCCGGTTCTACTTACAGCCATCACCACAGTACTCGGCCTGATACCTTTGGCCATCGGGTTCAATATCAACTTCTTTACAATCATATCAGACTTGGATCCACAGTTCTATCTCGGTGGTAACACAACTAAACTCTGGGGTAGCCTTGCATGGACAGTGATCTACGGCCTTGTATTTGCGACCTTCCTTACTCTTGTAGTTGTACCTGCCATGTACTGGTTAGCATATCGACTGAGATATGTAACCGAGGGATGGTCAAAAAAGACTGATCCCTCTTTAGAGGCCCGACCGATAGACTCAAATCCGACTATATTAGATGCATATTAATAGGCGATGAAAGAAAAACAACTGCGAGACCTAAGGAAGACCTATAAGCTCAACTCACTCAACCGAGATGATCTGTTAGATGATCCCAAAAAGTTGATGAGAAACTGGTTAGATGATGCCATAGGATTTAAGGACCCAGAGCCTACCGCCATGACCCTCTCTACAGTAGATAAAGATGGGCAGCCGTCATCTAGAGTTGTTTTACTGAAAGATATCGATGACGGCTTCGTGTTCTACACTAATTATAACAGCAAGAAGAGTGAAGATATCGAAGCTCAGAATAAAGTGTCTCTCCTTTTTCATTGGAAGGTCATGGAGCGCCAAGTACGCATACAGGGTACAGTTGAAAAGGTAAGTGAAGAAAATTCGATAGAATATTTTCATAGCCGGCCAAAAGGAAGCCAACTCGGCGCATGGGCGTCACCTCAGAGTAAGGTGATCGCAAGTAGAAGCACATTAGATGATCGGATGAGTGAGCTTCGAGAGGTCTACTTAGGGCGAGATACTTTGCCAAAGCCTGCTCACTGGGGTGGCTATCGAGTACTGCCTACATACTTTGAGTTTTGGCAAGGGCGAGATAACCGCTTACATGATAGATTCATCTTCACTTTCGTAAATGATAGTTGGGAGATCAAACGACTCGCCCCATAGATAACACAGTGATCAGATCACTATTTTGAATAAAGAAGCTGATCCGACGTCTTCTCCTTCGGCAGTGATATACAATGTAGAATCACCCCCCCAATCGACTGCTTCCATCTGTCGTTTTGAATCCATATTATACCTTACTGACTGGCCATCAAAAAAGTCCGATCCTTCAAAATCTGAAAATATCCATATAAATGGATCAAAGACACCTGCCGTAAAATTATATCCCAATAAACACAGGCGGTCTTCCCTAGGAGATAAGGCGGCCGCAGTTATCACACCCTTAGTATCAAATCGATCAATGACACTCAGACCATAACTACCTTGACTCTTGGGAAGGCGATATATCATACAGTCTTCATCCTTCCAACTCTTACTAAATAGATACAAACTATCACCATAGCTTATCATCGCTTCACAATCAAAGTTGTGATCATAGGTGCCCGGAAACTCCTTTTGATCAGTATAGTTAAAGTTGATTTCGACTTGCACCTTAGCCCTCTTTGCTGATAAACTATCTAATGATAGTCCATAGATCTTAAGGTCTTTACGAGTGCCCACGTTATTACCAAAGTTGCCTATAAAGAGATGCGTACTATCTGAAGTCAACTCTTCCCAGTCTGTATTCTTGGCCCCGATGGCCTTCACCCGATGTATGATTTTACCTTGACTATCTAACTTAAAGATCTCATTAGAGTTACCACCGTCATTTAAGGTCCAGAAGGCATCACCGTCCTTCGTTATCCCAGAGGTCTCTTCGATGGCCGAGCTGAGATTAGTGATTTTTTCGAATGGGATAAACGAGAAAGCTGTGAGTTGCACATTCTCTATATGCTCATGCTTACATCCGAAGAGCAGACAACAGCTTGCTAAGAAATATATATACTTCATCAGATCAGGATACAAAGTCCACTGACGATAATACGACTTTTAGAACGGTAAATCGTCAAAATCATCCGATCCAGAACCGGTCTGTTCATCTGCCGCTGTAGGCCAGTTAGATGGATCACCAGCTGACGTATCTGCTGGAGCAGGGGCAGGTGCTGCAGCCTCGCGATTCACTCGCCATGCTTTCACATTAGTATACCATTTGCCATTGTACTCGCGACTTTCTATATCTATGCTGACCGTGACTTCTTCACCTTCTTTTAAAGCAAAGGTATCTATAGTATCACCCCATGCATAAAAGCACACTTGCTTAGGATACTGACCGGGAAGCTCGATAATATACTCCTGCTTTTTCCAGGTTCCATTACGTCCTTCTCCAGATTGGGGAGTTAAGATTTTTACGATTTTTCCTTTGAGCTCCATGTCGATAGTTGATTTGGACTACAAACATATAGAAAAGACTCATAATAAAGATCTATATACGTCCGAAGTACTCTCTCGCTCTCTCTACCACTTTGGGCGCCAAAAGCAAAGTAGCAACCATCGTAGGTATCGCCATCAATGCATAGAACCCGTCGATAAGATTGATCATCATATCTAAAGATGTGGTTGCACCGATGAGGATACTGAGCAGGTAGAAGATATTATAGTACTTGGCACGGTCAGCGCCAAATAAAAAAGAGGTGCACTTCGTACCATAATATGAGAATGAAAACAGAGATGAGATACTAAAAACTGCTATGCAAATCAATAACAAATACTGCCCAACTCCTGGCAAAGAGTTGCCAAATGCATCTGCAGTTAAGGTGACTCCGTTAGATTCGCTCATCTCCCAGACACCTGTCACAAGGATAGCAAAGGCAGTAAGTGTACAGACTATGATGGTATCTATAAATGGCCCAAGCATGGCGACGAGTCCTTCTCTTATGGGTTCGGACGTCTTAGAGGCACCATGGGCCATAGGTGCTGTACCGATGCCTGCTTCATTAGAGAAGGCTCCTCTTTTTATACCTAGGATGATGAGTGCTCCTAAGGCGCCTCCTGCGACGCTATCGCGATTGACATAATTACCTTGAAAGGCATCCGTGAAAATCAAGGCTATATATCGAGGTACTTCAGAGATATGCACCATCAGTATGACTAATACGCAGATAAAATAGATAACCACCATAAAAGGCACCAGCCTTGAGGCCGTCAGTGCTATGCGCTTAAGTCCCCCTAGTATCACGATAGATGTGATCACAAGTAGTATGAAGCCGATATAGCCCTCGGAAGATCCTGATACATATAGGTCATTAGGTACTAAAAGGATATCTCTGATGGCCTGGGTAAGTTGATTCACATTAAAGACTGGAAGAGCACCTATAAGTCCTGCCATACAAAAGAAGATGGCCATAGGCTTCCACTTCTTGCCGAGTCCTTCCATGATAAAGTACATAGGCCCTCCTTGGATCTTACCATGAGTATCACGACCTCGATACATGATGGAAAGACTACAAGTAAAAAACTTGGTACACATACCTATCAAGCCACTGATCCACATCCAAAAGATAGCGCCGGGACCACCTAAGCTGATAGCTACTGCTACGCCAGCTATATTACCCATGCCGATAGTAGAAGCCAGCGCAGTGCTCAAGGCCTTAAAATGCGAAATCTCACCTTCTGATGAAGGATCATCATATCGCCCAGAAAGTAAGGCTATAGCATGGCTCAGATACTTGAATGGTAAGCCTCGTACTCGAAAGAATAGATACAATCCCCCACCAATAAGCAAAAGCAGTAGCGGATAGCCCCAGGCAAGACTTGAAAACTCTGCTATTATCCTATCTATCTGCTGCATCTGATGAATGGTTGGCAAACTCTTTGTCGTAAGATATAGTGTGCATTTGACAGGGAGAGATATAATACTCACTTTTGCAGCTTTTTAGAAAAAGGTAACATGAAGCCCTCATGTGCAAAAATCAAGAAAATAGCTTCTCGGTTTTTAGGCATGAAGAGTTCCAAAAGACCATCCACATATATGTTATATCATATGAAGTATATAGTCATCATCATAGGCCTCCTGCTACTAGGAGCTTGCAAGGATAACTCAGACACTGGTAAGAAGGTGATCGAAGACCTTCCATTTGCGAAAGCGGAAAGTGCTAAGGCATATGCTGACCTCATCATCAAGTCAATCAGGACCAATCGAGATAGGCCGATCTATCAGGAGTTAACCGATGCTACTGGTATAAGCGCAGATAGTATGGACTACTATGTCAGTATGTACAGTACTGGGATTGGCGGTCGCGATGACTGGGAGTATATCGATGTAGCGGCTGTATCAGATATCTCTCAGTCCCAGAAAGACTTTGATTATGCTTGGTTAGATCCTTCAGGACGTCTCGGCATACAGATCAAAGTGGTGACTGCTGGAGAAAAAGGATCTTATGCACTGGACAAACTGGAACTAAGAAGTAGACTCGATGTCATGAAGAGTCGATCACTACCAGGAGGGGCCATCAGCAATTATGAAAAGATAGATTACGACTGGGACGCTGATCTCAAAAGAAAACTTGAAGCTCAGCAAAAATAGACTCCTGCACTGAGGATGTCGTATCTTCATAACATAGATAACAGATAAGACTATGGCAAAGAGAAATGACCAGACAGCCTCATTCATGGTGAGATTTAATCAAAAGATTTATCAGGATACTGATGGTCTTGATCAAGTCCAATGGAGAGGTAAGATATCCCATGTCCAAGGGGGAGATCAGAGCAACTTCTCTGAATTCTCAGAAGCCATCTCTTTTATACAAGACAAGTTATCAGGACTTACCAAGCAAGCTACAGTAGACAGAACTCCAGAAGAACAAGAAGGCATACTAACCAAAAGTCTCGATATGTGGAAAAAGCTATCTACAACTGGTGCAAAGATGGCTATCGAGACGATCAAAGATCCCCGCAAAGGTGTCGCACAGATACAAGAGCAAATCTCTCAAGTAGGCGAAGAACTTGGATCTAAGATAGAGATCGATAACATCCGGTCGGCATCTAAGGCTGATCTACAAACTGTCCTATCTAAACTCGCAGAGGTATCTGCAGATCTCAAATCTCTACATAGTAAGGTAGACGCTATCACCGATAAATAGTCAGATGTCAGCCGATGCAGAAGAGCTGAACAAACTGCAAACCCGTCAAGAAAAAACGAGTCTGCATATCAGAACATTAGGTGTCTTTAAGGCTAGTGTGGCAGGTACTGATATACCTGATAAGGCATACGGCAGAGAGAAAACAATCCAACTCTTCCAATTTCTTGTGACTGCTCGGGGACGCCGGACTATACATCGCGAGAAGATCATCGACCGACTCTGGGAAGATACCGATCAGGAGGAAGGAGAAAGAAACTTTAAAGTAGCTCTTCATGGTTTGAACAAGGCTCTCGAACCGGATCGCAAAGCCAGAACAGAAGCAATCTACGTCAAGCGTCAGGGTATCTCTTACTTTTTGAACCCCGACGAGGTGTGGATCGATGCTGAGATGATGGAGGAGTATATCGCTTTCGCAAATGAAGCGTATATCACAGACCAAGATCTCGGTGCACAGTCGTATAAATTAGCTCTTGAACTCTATAATGGATCTTACCTGCCTGATCGCATATTTGAAGATTGGACAAGTGAAGAACGCGAACGGCTACAAATACTCGCCCTCAGCGGCTACATGTCTTTAGCAGAATAC
Organism: uncultured Saprospiraceae bacterium; assembly: GCA_964470035.1. Lineage (GTDB taxonomy): Bacteria > Bacteroidota > Bacteroidia > Chitinophagales > Saprospiraceae > JAJRXG01. Next base: position 4,344 of record CAYYBR010000044.1, on the reverse strand, counting down.
TATCTGGATAAACAACCGCTCGAGTCGATACGGCTTGCTCAAGAAGCTATATCCATAGATGCTACCTGGGAAGATGCTTATGCTTTACAGATGAAGGCATATCTAGAAAGAGGTAACCGCCCCGGTGCTATCGAAACCTACTACAAATGCGTGAAAGTACTTGATGATGAATATGGCCTTGATCCACTGCCGACTACGCAAGCGGTGTATGATAGTATTGTGTGATCATCTATTGACAAGTGCAAGTTGTGCGTCCTCGCACAATGACATATCCAAAGCAAACAATGTTGCGCCGGGAGACGCAACATAACTAAGATTTTAATGAGCGTTGAGTTGCGTGCCAGCCTGTCTATACAGTCCTCCTATAGTGCATTCAAAACAAACAATTTGGCGCCAGGAGACGCTAACTAAGATTTTAATGAACGTTGCATTGCGTGTCCTCGCGCAGTGTGATTATACGTTTGATGAGCGTTGAGTCCCGCTCCGCCGATCCAGATCAATCGTTTAGTTGCGTGTCCCCACGTAACGGCACACCCAGATTAAACAATATTGCGTAAGGAGACGCAACTTAACCTAGATACCAGTTGCATTGCGTGTCCTCGCGCTATGCCTTACTAAAACAAAAACGTGGCGCTAGGAGTCGCAACTTAACTAGGTATTTCTCACTTGTAACTCATCTGTAACTCCCCTACTTCATCTTTGTGTCATAATTATTAGATAACATATTTCAAATCATATACCATGGCTACCGCTACAACAAAGAAAACAAAGGCTAAAAAAGCTAAAGACAACAAGACAAACCTAAAGAGTACACTAAATGAGTTGAACTGCGTACTTGTCGACACTTCTGAGGATCTCATAGAGAATGCCGTTAAAACAGGAGAAAAGTACCAGAAGCTTTTTGCTAAGAGCATCAAAAAATCACAGCCTCTAATGGAGAAGAATGTTGATATGTTCTTCGATACAGTAGAAGGCATCCTTGATCAAGCTGAGACGAGCACAGTACGTTTTAAGAAGTTGATCGGATGGAACGATAAGCTTGTGACAAAGTGGAGAAAGAGAGCTGAAAAGAACATCACTGAGCTAAGAAAAGATGTCGAAGAGACAATCGAGACAGTACAGTCAGAGATCATCGAAAGGATTCCTGGTATGGAGCAACCAGTGAAAAAAGCGGCAACTTCAACAAAGACAGCAGCAAAAAAGGCCACTACCACTGCTAAAAAAGTAGTTAAAAAAACAACCACTAAAGCTACAGCTGCCGCTAAGAAAACAACAAAGAAGCCTGCAACCCGAGTTAGAGTAAAAAAAGGTCTACAAGTAATCAATGGAATCGGTCCTAAAGCTGAAAAGATCCTTATCGCTGCAGGATTTACGACAGTGGAAAAGATAGCTAAGGCTACCGCTGCTAACATCGAAGCGGCTATCGAAAAATCAGGTGCTCCAATCAAAGTAGACGCAAAGTCTTGGATCGCTCAATCAATTAAAATCAGCAAGTAATTTTTATAATATATCTGTAAAAGAAAGAAAATGGATAACAGTAGAAATATAACAGACACAGTTAACAGCAGAGTTAAAGCGGCTAAAAAAGTAGCCAAGAATGCTAACAACAATGTGTATAAAACAACTCAGGAAGTAGTAGACTTTTCGATCAAAAGAGGAACTGAGTGGCAAGGTGTAACAGAGAAAGCTATCAAAGGCGGTCTCCAATTAGCTGCTAATCAACAAGACCTCTTTTTTGACACTCTCTTCAGTGTAAAGAACCAAATCAAGCACGGAAGAAAGAGAATGTCTGCCCTCTTCAGCAAAAACTAGGTATTACATCTGTAATACAATTCAAGGGACTTACAAGATGGTGGCTGCTTATGCATGCCACCATTTTTTATTTTGTTAAATTTTGTCAAACAACTATCAGATTATCCATTACTGATAAAACAAGGAACTTTCTATTGCATTTTGGCATTATTATTATTGTCTATATGACTAGACTTGATCAATAAAAAAGCAGAGAAATCCCAACTGGTCGTGGCATTGTTCTGTTACTTTTACGACACGCTGCTCAACCTGGTCAATGACCAATGAAAATCTAATATGGTATCTGCAAGAGATATTCCTACAAGTTCAATAAAGAAACCATCCCTCTGGCTGTTGGCTACAGAAGGGCACAGAGCCTTGTTTGAGTTTGGCACCTACTTTCCTTACAAGTTATTCAGAAACTATGATAAATCTGGAGATGGACACCCAGTGTTGGTTCTACCCGGATTTATGGCCACAGATATGTCCACAGCACCTTTGAGGTCTTTTCTTAAGAATCTTGGATATGCACCATATGGTTGGGGCGCTGGAAGAAACTATGCTAATGAGGAGTATCTCGAGCTGCTTATAGATAAAGTAGAAGACATCTTTCTTACTCATCGAACAAAGGTTAGTATCATCGGATGGAGTCTTGGAGGAGTATTTGCTAGGGAAATTGCCAAGCGTAAGCCTAACTTAATCAGACAAATCATCACATTAGGTTCTCCATTTAATGGAATCACTAAGCCCAATAATGCGATGTGGCTATACGAGCTACTTACAGATGGTCGGGGAACAGAAGATGTAGATCCCGAGCTCTTAAAAGACTTGCCAAAGCCTGCACCAGTTCCTACAACCGCTATATATAGCAAAGAAGATGGAGTCGTACCTTGGGAGACTTGTCTTGAGGATATCGAAGATGAACTTCATCAGAATATCCAAGTTAGGGGCAGTCATCTCGGACTCGGAGTAAATCCTGCTGTCCTAGAAGTCATAAAAGACCGTCTTATGCTGACGGAAAAAAATTGGTATCACTTCGAGCCATCTAATAAATTAGAAGACAAGCTCTTCTACCCATCCTTATAAGGATAACCGATTATACAAGACTTTTGTAGGTTCAAGCTACTCGGTGTGTTATCTTGCATAGATAGACAACATCGACTATGGACGTTCTTGATAAGCTACTTGATCCGATAGATAAAAAGCACATCACTCCTATAAGTGGTATGGATGCTACCTTTCTCTATGCTGAAACTGAGCGCAGCCCAATGCACGTAGGAAGCGTCGCTGTGATAGAAGGCTCTCTAGAATTCGAGACCTTCAGAGCGCTCTTGAAGTCCCGGATACATCAGATGCCAACATTAAGGCGAAGGTTGATGTTCGTCCCTATGAGTATCGATCATCCTTATTGGGTAGATGATCCCAACTTCAATATAGACTTACATCTACAACATGTCGCCCTACCCCAACCTGGTGGATGGAAGCAACTCCGAGACTTGGCTTCAAGAATATTTAGCGAACCATTAGATAGGACGCGACCATTGTGGTCATTCACCTTTGTAGAGGGCTTAGATGATATAGCTCAAGTTCCTAAAGGAAGTGTAGCTATAATATCTAAGATCCATCACGTGGCTGTAGATGGCATGGCTGGAGCGGGCATGTTAAGTTTAATATTTGATCTCTCTCCAAAGACTAAAGAAATACCAGCCCCTAAACCCTATAAACCTAAGCGCCTACCTAATGAAGTAGATCTGATCTTAAAGAGTGCTGTGGACTTCGCTAAAAACCCACTTAAGTTACCTACGATAATCGGTAATACCGTAGCTGCTTCAGTAAAGACTGGCATGGTCACTAGGGTGCAAAGGCTAGACCTGCCTACAGCACCATTTAGCGCTCCGAGCACTCCACTCAATGGCATATTATCTCCTCAGAGAAAGTGGAATACAGCGATACTAGATCTCAAAAGAGTAATAGCTCTTAAAAAGATCATGGATACCACCGTCAACGATGTCATCCTAGCTATATGTGCAGGAGCTCTTCGCAGGTATCTCAATGAAAAAGATCAACTACCTAACAAACCTCTTGTCGCCATGGTGCCAATCTCCACCAGACAAAATGAAGATGGCGCTACAGAGGGAAATAAGATATCTGCTATGTTAGTCCAGCTAGCCACAGACATAGCAGATCCGATCGAAAGGCTTCAAGCCATACACGATAATACAAATACGGGAAAGACATATCAAAATGCAGCAGGAGCAAAAACGCTTTCAAACTTAGCCGAAGTTGTTCCCTTTGGTGTAGCCAATCTCGCATCTCGGATGTACAGTAGGTTCAACCTTTCTAAAATGCACAAGCCTGTATTTAACGTGGTTATCACCAATGTGCCAGGCCCTCAGATGCCCATCTATCTACAAGGACATAAATTACAATCTATCATGGGTATGGCACCCATCATAGATGGTATGGGCTTGATCATCACAGTCTTAAGTTATAATGGAAGTATAACTATCAGCCCCACCTCGGATGCCAACTCGATGCCTGATATAAATACAT
>CAYYBR010000043.1:0-21881 GCA_964470035.1 uncultured Saprospiraceae bacterium | reverse complement strand
ATAATCGGACAACTATGAAAACTACGATAGCAACATTTTTTTTACTCATGTTTTGTTTGACTGCAGGTATCAGTCAGAAATACGGACACATTAACTCTCAAGAGGTTATCGCAGCGTTTCCCGAAGTGAAAGAAGCTGATAGCGAAGTCGAAAACTATAGTAATCAGCTCATACAAAAAGGACAAGGGATGATGAAAGACTATGAGACCGCTTATCAAGCTTATGCAGCTAAAGCGAATAGTGGAGAGTTAAGTCAAGTCCAGATGCAGCAAGAAGAACAAAAATTAGCTGCCAAACAACAAGAGATTCAAAACTTTGAGGTAGAAGTACAAAACCTCATTGCTACGAAGAGACAAGAAAAATATCAGCCTCTTCTTGATAAGATTCAGTTTGTCATAACAGAAGTTGGCAAAGAAGAAGGGTACACGATGATCTTTGATTCGAGCTCCTTAGGTATGGTGTATTTTCAAGAGAGTGAGGACATCATGGCAAAGGTTAAGTCGCGTCTCGGCATAAACTAAACCAGTTAGTTTCAGTAACGAAGTAGAATAAGGTATACTTTTCTGCTTTCAACCGATGAAAGTAGAAATGAAACGAGGCTTCGTCCCAGATCAAGATGATAAGAACTGGAAGATGCTTTTTGAAAAGCACTTTCAAGATCTCCAATCCTTAAATGCTATATCCACTTTATGGATATCAGGATTTTCAAAGCTAGGTATAGACAACAGTAAAAGACCTACAGCAGAATTCCTTACTGCCGCAGCACAACGATATACCGGATATACCTTTGTCCAGACTGGCCAAAACGCCATACTTGAACAAATAGAATGGTATCGGATGATATCTAGATATGAGATGCCGCTTACATCATTCGTGCGAACCATCGATGAACTGGAGTATTGCGACGAGCCAGATATCTGGCATGACATCATGGGTCATGTACCATTTCTTGTCGAACAAGAGTACTCTGATATGTATCAGATGCTTGCCCAAGCATATATAGGTGCTTATGAGTCAAAAAGAGAAGACCTCTTGCGCGAAATAGATTTTATAGGAGGTATGATCATCGAACTGGGTTTAATACAAGAACAATCAGGGATCAAAGCATTTGGATCCACTTTCTATTCTTCAGCAGAAGTAAAGGAAGCCTTTAAACCTGAAAATCAAATTAGATTTACTAGATCAGCCTTGACATCAGGAGAGTCATATGATCGTCATAGCTTTCAAGGCAAGTACTACATCTTTGATTCACTCGATCAGCTTACAGATGTTATTCAAGATGTAAAGGATAGACTTTGACATGCTAGCAAGTCACAAATCACTTGTGATCCTAAAATAAAATCACTAGATCTACTGCACCGAATCCCCTCTCAAGATCCTAAACCTCTTTCGAGCTTCGATAGCAAAGGTGCTATCACTATATTCTAGAAAGATCTTCTCATAGAGGTCCTTAGCTCCATTCTCATCGCCAAACTGTTGCTCTTTCATCTGAGCTATAGCAAATAGAGCATTATCTGCTCTTATATCTTCTGGAAAACCATCGATGATCTTCTGATAAAAGGCAGTGGCCTCCTCATATTTCTTTTGTTCATATAAGTGTGCAGCTTTCGCAAAATATACATCGTCTTCTAGTGTATGATCTGGAAACTGAGCTAATAGTTGATCAAACTTAGCGTAGGCCTCATCCTCTTTGTTTTGAAACAACAGTAACTCAGCTTCGGCATACATCTGCAAGGGCAGATAAGTAGTATCCAGATTAGCATTGTCCATGATGAAGACTGACAAATCTATCGCATCATTAGATATAAGTTTCGTGGTAGCAGACTTTAGAATATTAAATTGCTCTTGCGCCCACTCAAAGTCACCGTTATAGTAGCTCAACTTCGCATTTTTAAATCTAGCTTTCTCTCCTAAGAAATCTTCTTTGAAGTCCTTATCCACCTGTGAATACAAAAGAGTAGACTCCCACACTTCGCCTTGCATGAGGTAGTAGTCGCCAAGATCCAACTTGGCATTGGCACGTACATAGTTGTTAGCCCCGGGCATCTCTATAAGTTTGTTGAGTGTCCCGATGGCCCCGGATAAGTCATCGAGATATAGGCCTTGTAATTGTGCAAGTTCCAACATGATAAAGGCAGTACTCTTTCCTCTTCCCATATCATCCAAGAAGGATGTGTATTCTTGCCTTAGGTCTGCTAAGTCCTCTGCCGTATAGGCTCCACCACTCGTTATCTTTTTTCTCTTAGTATTCAGTAGTTGGCGCTTTGCTTCTACGAAGTAACCGGACTGAGGATCTTTTTCATCCAGGATATATTGATAGGCCTTGATAGCAGTATCAAAGTCTTTATCATTAGCGGCTATCTGTGCTAGAGAGTAGATCCTAGCCCCATTTTCTTCTAGTCTTCTATCAAGTGCTCTGGCCTGACGAAGAGCCTTCGTGTAATCCTTCTTTTTTATAAACACCCACTCTATCATCTCTGGGTAAAAGAGATTCTCACTATCTTCTTGTACCAAGGTATAGAGCTCCTTTCTGAGTATGTCAAAGTGTTCATCCTCAAGATATCTGTCAAAGTAATTTTGCACAGAGCTGATCCTTTCTAATGTCGCAAGTGGACTTCTGAGGTAATAATAGATCATCGGCTCAGCGTCATTCTTGCGGCGATAAATCTCTGCAATGTTATAGGCAAATAATCCAGAGTTATTGAGAAGACTTTCACCTTTTTCAAATGCTTCTAAGGCAAGATCATACTTCGTCAGTTGCATGAAGTTGCTTCCCAAGACATTGATCATCCGTCGGTCAGGGCCTAGCTTAGCGATAGCCTTTCTAAACTGTACCTCTGCATCAACTGTATTCCCTCTGCGCTCTAGGATATTGCCATAGGTAACATATAGTGAGACAAGATCTGGGCGCTTTTTAAGGATATTCTGGATATCACTTATAGCCGCATCATACTCTTCGAGGGCCATCATCGACTCTACATACTGATTATAGTAGTAGTCATTATAGCCATTAGCTTGATCGGATAACTTTTTAAAGAGTTGTGAGGACTTCTCGTACTCCCCTTGTTGATAGTAGTACTTAGCTAGCTCATGGTCCTTCTGCTGTGCTGTTAGAACTGATATAACCAGTAGAAATGCACAGGTGATAATACTCTTCATCTTCATGTTACTGTATAACGCTTATGTGAACTGGTAAGTTGCAAGTGCGTAGTAAGAAGCAAATTGTCAAAAGTTCTGCTTGATATCAAGTCTTGAGAGAGACATTTACGAAAGTGGCATCAAGTCAGATATCTCCTCGCCTTTCAAAAATCTAGCGATATCATCTATCGCAGTAACACCTCGGCTCCCAAATCCCTTGAGACCAAAAAATGCATGTACAGTACCGTGAAACCGCTTCAGTCTGACATCAGCACCTTCAGACTTAATCTTGGCAGCATATGCTTCACCCTGATCGCGCAGAGGGTCATAGTCAGCAGTGATGATAAATGTCTTCGGAAAGTGCTCTACCGTATCTAGAAGTATCGGCGACATGCGTCGATCGGCAAGTTGGGCTTCATCTGTGAGCATAGCTTCTGTAAACTGTGCCATCGCCTTAGCAGTCAGATAGTAGCCTTTCGCATAGGCTTCATTAGAGTAGTATTGTTTTTGTCCATCGATGGCTGGGTAAACTGGGATCATATGACTGATCATTTTTCTCACTTCGGTATCCACCTCGTAAATAGTCGAAACGACAAGATTTCCTCCAGCGCTATCTCCTACAAGATATATGCTCTTCGCTCCTGATTGAATCTGATCAAGGTGTCTGGTTATCCAAGAAACAGCATCATAACATTCTTCATGAGCATGAGGAAACTTTATCTCTGGTGACAAGCTATACTCGAGAGATACCACTGTGGATCCACAGGTTTTTGTAAGCCTTCTGTGCACTTCCTCATAAGTCTTTGTAGAGCCAATACACCACCCTCCACCATGGATCAATACACATATCATGTCATTTTCAACTCGGTCCGGTGTCATGATACGTGCTCGGATATCACCATGACGAGTTGGTATATCGATGTATTTATCACTAGCTACAGGCAAACTCTTGGCTATAGATGCCTTTTGCTTGTCTACGAATTTTTCTAGTCCATGTCTTAGCTCTACGACACCGGTACTGTCTAGAGGGGGCAAAAACTTCAGTGCCAGACCGGTCTTTAGCTGTACCCATCCATGAGGCACTTTTTTGAAGTAGACAACCGCCAATGCAAGGACGCTGATGATGACAAGAAGGATCCAAAAAATCAAATTCATAACTAGTTGATATAGACTACTTTGTTGATCAGTCGCAATCCAAAGCTCAATTCAAAGGTGACATTGCGAACCTGTCTACGGGGTAGTACCACAGCTTGTCCATTGATCGGGGCATTGATAGTGATACTTTGCTGTTGGTTATACTGAAAAGATAAGTCAGGATGAAGGCTAGCTTCGACGATACCTCCAAATAATTCGGAGAATTCGAACTCATACCCGAAGGCAAGGGAAGCTCCGTAGTTCCATTTATTGATAAATGGTTCTAATGGCAAAAATCCTGCTAGCTCTTCAAAGCTCTCAAAGTTGTTAGAAAGAGTATATTCTAACCTAATACCAAAAGAGTAATATGGTCTTCTCTCATTATTAGAGCTGATTCTATTTTTGAGACCTACTTGGCCAGATATGTTGGACAACATGATATTCTGTCTCCTGTCGATGGCCGAATTAATACCTATCGGCGCCAACACTCTTACATTGCTGCCTCTATTATGTATGCCTATCTGTCCAAAAAATGAATTCTTAGCACCTTCTTCGTATCCTTCGAAAGCTAGACTAGCATGGTAGCTTATTAATGGAAGACTTTGAAAGTTGCTAAAGTTGGAGACTCCTCCTACAAGGCCGACTTTCGGTATGAAGACGGTGCCTTGCCCCTTGATGGTGCCAAAAACCAGCAGACTTGCTAGAAGTATCAGAGCTCGTGCCATAAGCACAAGATATCACTCTGATCTTACTTTAGCTGTGGTCTCTATAATCTTACTTTATAGTGACGATATCGTGATAGACTCTTCGAAGAGATAGACTTCTTTGTCATCAGATTGATCAGCGACGACCTCCGGTCGCTTACCAAAATGAATATACCTCTCTATAGCCAGTACCGTACCTACCTTAGGTTGCGTACCGAAGGCTAGTCGGTTTTTAAAGTACAAGTCTTTTAGTGGCATCTTATACTTAGCAGCGATGCTATTCATATTATCACCTACTTGTACTACATAGGACCCTTTCTTCTTTCGGTTTTTCGTTTTGGAAGAAGAGTTGGTCTTTCGTTTTGATTCGCTCTCTTCTTTCTTCTGCCTTTTACTCTTTCTTTTTTCTTTACGTACTTCCTTTTTCGTTCTAAGTCGAGCTGGTTTATACGTGTCTGTAGAATAGGTCTTCCTTTCTTTGTCCTGTGCTCCAGGGGTCGTCGATGGCTCTTTAGTCTTTTCTTCCTTATGGTCTACTGAAGCTATCACTGGTTGTCCACTATCTACACCTATATCTAAAAGATAGAGTTCATGATCTTCGATGATTTTGATCAGCTTAGACGGATAGTTAGGATCGGTAGCATATCCTGCCTTACGTAGACCTTGAGCCCATCCTTTATAGTCATATATGTCTAACTCGAACAAGAAGGCATAGCGTCGATTATCCGTTAAAAAATCCGAATGCGCCATAAACGATTCTGCCGGATCATCATATGCCCTGAAGCAAGATCTTACTAGGAGGCCATTTTTATAGTCGTCATCGTGTCTATACACCTCCCCTCCAGTCCAGTTCTTACCACACTTGATACCGAAGTGATTATTGGATTGGCGCGCAAGTGTACTGCGACCACTAGCTGACTCTAGTATAGCCTGAGCCATCTTGATGCTCGCTGGGATGCCCACCCGATCCATTTCTTGCTTTACGATTGTCTTGTATTGCTGGATGTACGCAGATGTATGATCACTTGCGTAAATGCTTGTCAAACTTAGCGACATCAAAAAAATCAGAATAAATCGCAGCTTTGCTGAACTAATCATGCTCTCAGTGAATTGGTGGTTATGTTACGTATGGACAAACACCATACCACAAATGAGAGATATTTTAAATGAACTAAAACTTTAATGTAATGGCAGATTTATTTGACTTGCTTCAGTCACAAGTGGGAGACTCACTAGTCGGAGCTCTAAGTAATAAAATGGAAGGAGCTTCCAGAGAGCAAACCTCTAGTGGCGTACAAGGGGCAATGTCTATCCTTATGAATGCACTTGCACGTAATGCTCAAAATCCTCAAGCAGCCAATGCTCTTGAGTCCGCATTAGATAGAGATCATGATGGAAGCATCTTGGAAGATATCGCAGGTTATATCGGTGGTACATCACCTATCAATAATACTAGAGCCGCCAATGGCTCAGGTATATTAGGCCATATACTTGGTGGCCAACAATCAGGTGCCATAGAGGCACTGATGAAGGTGAGTGGCTTATCTCAAAGCCAATCTGGTGGTCTTTTGGCTCAACTAGCACCTGTGGTACTAGGTATGCTTGGCAAACAAAAAAGATCACAAGGGCTAGATACAAGTGGATTGAGTAATATACTTACTAACTCTGCTTCTACTGCTAATAGAAAAGCTCCTCAGTCGAGTCTGCTAACATCCTTCTTGGATAGAGATGGAGATGGTAGTATAGCTGATGATGCGCTTGACATAGGAAAGAATCTACTGAAAAATATTCTTGGAGGTAAAAGATAACCTCTACAAATCAACTTACTAAAGAGCTTTCTGAATTTCAGAAGGCTCTTTTTCGTAGTACCTTGCTGGTATGATAGAGTATTTACTTCTCTTCAAGAGTATACACATCGTAGGAGCCGTTGCTTGGTTTGGGGGCCTTTTTATGCTCGTAAGGATCTTTGTCTATCATATAGAAGCACTCGACAAACCACAACCAGAAAAAGACATACTTGCTAAGGAGTACGCAGACATCGCTAAAAGAGTCTATACTATCATCTGCACACCAGCCATGGTTATCACATGGATTTTTGGCATCCTGATGATCGTAGCCTATATAGATGCCCAAGGTATGACGTGGTTCAAGATGAACTCATGGCTACATGTAAAGTTGCTCGCTGTTTTCATCTTATCTGGATATCAAGGTTCAACTAAAAAAATGATGAAAAAGTTAGCCGCGGGTGAAAGAGTTTTGACTTCATTCAAGACTAGGCTCTTTAACGAAATCCCAACTATACTTCTGTTGATAATTGTATTGCTAGCCGTATATCGCAATACCCTGAATGCATTATGGGCGATAATCGGTGTTGTTATATTTGCCCTGAGCATATTCTTACTAGCCAAACTCTATAAATCGAAAAGAAATAAAGGCAAAGTTTGACCCAAACATCTCTCTACTATGAACTATCTAAAGTATCCTGTCTATCTCCTTCTTGCGCTCGTAGTCATCTTTGTCATTCTTAATTTTATCGGTCCCAAAAACCTAGATACTAACAAGTCGATTAAGATCGAAGCTCCTACATATATCATCTATGCACTAACTAATAATCTACAAAACATGGAGTTGTGGAATGAGTGGACACTATCCGACTCCACTGTTCATACAACGTATAATGAGATTGCTTCAGGAGTTGGCTCAACCAGTAGTTGGACGAGTGACGTCAGTGGAAAAGGATCTCAAGAGATAATTGAATCCATCACTAACCAAAAAGTAAAATCAAAACTAAATTTTGACGGATGGAGTGGCGATAACTTCGCGGATATAAGCATCCAGTCAAATGGTGATAAGCAAAATGTTTCCTACTCTTTTGAAGGAACTCCTCTCCCATGGTTCATGAGAGGATTTGCACTCGTCACGGGTATGAAGGGTACGATGAAGAGCAACTACGAAAAAAGTCTTTCACATCTTAAAAGGGTAGCTGAAGAACGAGCGCTTGGTATGTATCGTGGCTATGAAATCAAAGAGGAGGTGATGAACGAAAGAAACTTTATCATGAACCGCCAGATCGTCGATGGCTCAGGACTACAGCAGTTTTATGCGGCTAATCTAGGCAGTCTGTTTTTAAAAGTACAGGAAGGTGGTCTAACCATGCAAGGCATGCCTTATGGACTATACTTCAGCTATCCCGAAAACGAAAACACCAAGATCGATCTAGGTGCAGCGATACCAGTAGCCGAAATATCTTCGGTAAAAGGAGCTTCAAGCTATACTATAGCAGAAAAGCCTGCCGTGACTTTAGATTTTTATGGAGACTATACTAATCTAGGAGCCGGTCATGAAGCCATCAGAGAATACATGAATGATCGCGGATATCTTTTGGATTTACCATTCACGGAAGAATACGCTAATGACCCCACCTTGGTAGACGATCCGAGTAAGATCCTAACTAAGATCACATACTACTATACTGCCAGCGAATAGATCTGATGATTTATCAGTGATGAAGTCATCTTTTTCTATGGCTTTGTTATCGGCTTAATCCCTGGTTGTAGTAGCTCAAAATTTTCCTCTGCTTTAGCCTCATCGACTATGCGCTTGACATCCGCTAGGAGTTGCTTAGCATCATAGATGATGCCGTTTTTGATGGTATACTTTACACCACCTGCGCGGATCACTTCATTGTCTTCCGTGAGTTTGATAGCTCCAGTACCATAAAGTACTTTTAGATTTTGCAGAGGATTTTCATCTATGATGATGAGGTCCGCTTTCTTGCCTACTTCGACGCTACCTATCTCATCATCAAGACCAAGAGCTTCTGCACCACTGAGCGTCGCAGATCGGATTACTTCTAGTGGATGAAACCCAGCTTCGCGAAGTAACTCGAGCTCACGGATATATGCAAAACCATAAAGTTGAAAGATAAATCCACTATCCGAACCTGCTGTAACTCTTCCTCCTCTGTTCTTATACTCATTGATAAAAGTCATCCATAGCTGATAGTTGTTGCGCCAGTCTACTTCTTCTTCGGTACCCCAGAAGTGCCAGTACGAACCATGAGATATCTTACTGGGTTGATAAAATCTCCACAGACTCGGTAGTGTATAGTCTTCATGCCACTCTGCTCTTCTTGCTCTATGGAGATCGCGACTAGCTTCATAAATATTAAAAGTAGGATCCAAGGTGAAGTCTAAGGAGATGAGTTCATCCATCACCTTATTCCAGTGATCAGAGTAGGGCTCTGCCGCCTGTCGCCACAGTCTTCCAGCCTCTCCAAATCGGTGTTGTTCATTTTGATAATTATAATCAAGTGGATAGTCCTGTATCGTGCGATCTGTAAACAAAGCTTCTGGTAGTCCATACCAGTGCTCCATAGATGTTAATCCTGCTCGAGCAGAGTGTACGACATTCCACCTGGCTACTTCCAGCTGTGCATGATGACAGGCAGATCGAAGGCCTAACTTTTTGTTTTCATCTAGTGCCGCTTCAAACAACTTCGGCGGTAACCCAAAAAACTTGATGCCATCGGCACCTTTAGCAGCGTTAGATCGCACCCATACTCGCACTTGCTCTGGTGTACTGATCGGCTCTAACTCGCCCATCCCAAAAGCAGTATATGCTTCGATTCTTGGAGCCGTGATCTTGTTATCTTCACTTAGTTGCTTGTGCTTGAGTACCCAGTCGAGGCCATTCCCACAGCTCGGATCTCTGATCGTAGTGATGCCATGTGCCATCCACAACTTAAAGACATACTCTGCTCCAGCACCTTGCCATCGACCCCCGATGTGTCCGTGCATATCTACAAAGCCAGGAAGTACAAACTGGCCTTCAGCATCTACCTCTTTACCACCCTCTTTTAACTGTGGTCGTCGACTACTATCGATCTCGACTCCTGGATATCCTACTGTCTGTATGTTAGTAATCCGATCATCTTCGATGACGATATCCACTGGCCCTATCGGAGGCGCTCCCGTACTATTGATCAGCGTAGCTCCACGTATGATCAACTGATTATAAGGACCATCTCCTTCTTCGACCAAAGGCGCTTCTGGCACTGGTGCTTGTGCGCTAAGTATAAATCCAAAAGATGTAAAGAGTAAAAGAAGTATCCGTGTCATAACCCTAAGTCTTGTCCTTCAAAGCTAGGATTTATGATGATATGGTTATTAGTAGTATTAAAAATCTATTGATCAAAAGAACAAACTCAAAAACTATTCTTCCACATCATCGATTCGACCGGCTTGGTCGTGCGCTGATTATACTTGGCGTTGCTCTTTTTGTTATAGTAGTTTTCGATATCACCTTCTACCTTGAAGTAGATGAGCTGACCTATGGGCATACCAGCATATACTCTCACTGGATGTACACAGGATATCTCAAGTGTCCAAGTATTACAAAAGCCCACGTCTCCTTTACCTGCTGTGGCATGGATATCTATGCCTAGTCTACCGATGCTCGACTTACCTTCTAAGAACGGCACGGTTGCATGTGTCTCCGTATATTCTTCTGTTACTCCTAAGTACAGGACTCCTGGCTGGAGGACAAATCCTTCTGGTCCGATCTCCAGATATTCGATCTGGTTATGCTTCTTGGCATCTAAGACCTCATCCTGATATACGGCTAGGGTCTTACCAAGATGTACATCATATGAGTTGGTACCCAAAAAAACTCGATCAAATGGTTCGATCACTATCTCCCCTTTTTCGATAGCTTCTAATATCTTCTTATCGGTCAGTATCATGAGCAGCAAAGTAAAGAACTATATGGTATACTGCTTGATGACAAGAGTGATATTATATTGCAGTCATGCCTTTAATCTTACATGAGTCATCACAAGTATGGGGAGAGTTATATCTCTGGCATGTCACAGAAGATCAATCTTTCTTCGAAGCACCTCTGATTGAGGTGGGTTTAGAAGTGAAACATTTACGTAAGTGGCATCTTAATCGCCAAAGAGAGTGGCTATCAGGTCGGTATCTCGTACACCGGTTTATGGATCAGCATATCTCATCACTCAAGGTAAATGAATACGGCAAACCAGAGTTTGAGCAAAGTGACCAGCACTTCTCCATATCTCATACCGAAGGACTTGTTGGGCTTCAGGTACATCACGCCCACAATGGTCTTGATCTACAAAGGGAGACTGACAAGATCGCTCGAGTCGCACATAAGTTTTGTAGTGACCAAGATCTCAGCGCTCTCGCCCCGCATGTTAACCTGACTTCCGCGCAGCACTATATCTGGGGATTGAAGGAAGGCGTATATAAGGCTTATGGCAAAAAAGGACTGAGCTTTCATGACGATATAAAAATCACTGATGCGAGACCAAAAGGAAAAATCCATCTGATCAGTATCGTCCTCAAGAGAGATGACATAGAGATCTACTATCAAGGAAAACTAAGTCGCGTGGGACCCTTCTTTATATCACAAGTGATAGAGGTGTAGAACTACTTCAAGTCAGCTAATATCTGCTTTCGTTCTTCTGGTGTATTAGCGTTTTTCATGAATGATGTATCCTCGACTTGCACCACGTGTGTATCACTATTGATCAATACTTTCCTCGGACAACTATACCCTAACCCTAGAAAAGAAAGTAGTCGTTGATATGCCCGAGGCTCCCAGATAGTGATGAGTGGTTCTGGCCAACCCGTCTCTGGATTGTGATAGCAAGTGGCCATCTTAGACATCTCACGTTGAGACAGAAGATGAGTGAGGTGGGCTGATTGTAACAATGGTTGGTCACAGGCTATGACACACCAAGCACTATCAGGGTCTTCGCGAAATGCCGACAGAATAGCACCATTGGGACCCAATCCTGTGTAAGAATCCACAATACAGTTATAGTCGTTGTATGCTCTAGCCTGGTCTTTATCTCGACAAGATATATGTGGCGTCATGCCAGCCTCTTCAAGTATCTGTGCGGCATAGTCCACCTGCTTGAGACCATGGTAGTCTAACAGTTCTTTGGGTTGCCCCATACGCTGACTCTTACCACCAGCTAGAACGAGGCCTTTTACTGTTGGCTGATGTGCCTGATGATGTGTAAGGATCCAGTTACTTATCTCGGTGAGTTGATCGATCTTATATATCTGCACCTCATCAAGACTGTCGATATGGGCAGTCAAAAAATCATGCGGCTTCTCTATGCCATGGTCAAGTATGATCATCTTGACGTCAGTCAGTCTATCTAGTTTGCGGAGGAGCGAGTCTCTTTTTTTCTCAGTACAAAACACGATCTGACTTCCGGCAAGAAAGTGGTTACCATTAATCAGTAAGAGATCACTCGAGGTAAATGCTAGCTTTCTATCAAAATCATTGTGCTGACTCGCATACTCTATGCTATCATGACTGATGTGATCAGTCGCTCGGGAATAAGGGGGCCTCATTCCTTCTTGGTGATCAGCATCTAGGTAGGTGATAGATACTTGATCCTTGAGAGCATCAGCTACATGCTCGACTATCTTTTTTATCACACCACAAGGAGCACCTATCAACCCCAGCTCATGTCTGCCATACACTCCTAGTGATGGGCGCTTGATATCAGCATGTTTCTTATGTCCTTTCGAAGTCTCTTTTGCCACCTGATTTACTTTGTAATTGAGTTGACTCTATGACTATGTCATGAGAGAATGCTTTGCACATATCATAGATGGTCAAAGCAGCTATAGATGCCCCTGTGAGCGCTTCCATTTCTACACCGGTTTTCCCCGATGTTTTGACCTCACAGGTAATAATCACTTTCTTATTTTCACTAATTGATATATCAATATCACACTTGGATATGGGAAGAGGATGACAAAGCGGGATAAGGTCGCTGGTTTTCTTCGCTCCCATAATACCAGCGAGTATAGCCGTCTGAAAAACAGGGCCTTTTTTGGTATGAATCTCATCTTTCTCAATGATTTCAAGTACTTCAGCAGGCAGAATAACCGCAGATCTGGCTTTTGCGATTCTTGTTGTACTCCGCTTTTCACTGACATCTACCATGGCTGGATCGCCGTTAGCATCGAGATGTGAGAACTTTTTTGTCATATTAACTTATCAATTATGAAAATTTTACACATATGTCTTACCCACCAAATACCAATTAATCTGTAAGTAGAGAAATCTTATCTCCATATTTAATTTTGCCTCCTTGGATTACCTTAGAAGTAATGCCTCCGTGCCCTCTCATCACATTATAGCCACCTTCACCCAGTGCTTCCTCCATCCTGCTACATGGCACACAATTACCCGTGCCTTGTAATATGACATCTTCTCCTATCTTAAATTTTGCATCCTGCAAAGCTTTTAAGTTGATACCACTTACCATGATATTCCGCCGAAGCATATCAGGAGTCACCTCTACCTTCATGATATTAGCTATAACATCGAGATGTTCTGCTTGTATGAGGGTCACCGTCCGATTACCTCCAGCTTTAGTATAACGATCCCCTACTAACCCACCTGCAAGTGTGATCTCAACTTCTTCTCTCACTTCTACATCTGCCCTTCGAGCCGGCCTTATACTGATCCAATCTATCCTCCCTATCTGAGGCATGGTATTTTTCAGCTCTTTGATCGATTTCATACGGACAAAGGTATAGCCTACCTAACAGAATGTTTTATCTTCTGGTTTGCTTATCAAATGCTTTTCTGTAAAAGATGACAACTAGGATCTTAGTCATATTATTCGCCATTAGTTTTCTCTACGGCTGCAAGCCGATTAATACAGAGACAAGTTTTACAGCAGTATGGGATCAAAGCGAAGTTAAAAGACCCTGGGCGGGACCAGACTTCTGGCTGAATCCAATACAAGCATGGCAGCAGGACAGTGGACAGCTACAATGTCTAGTATCAGGTGGCGACCGCAATGCAGTCTTACTCACTCGTGAAATAAGTGAAGAGATCGGATCATTCTCTACCAGCACTTCTTTTGACTTGATCAGTACAAGTGATCCCGCTGGATGGATAGGCTGGCAAGTTGGTCTTAAGGGTGAGTGGTCAGACTATAGAGATGACGCCATCAAAGGAAAAGGTCTTTGCTTAGGAGTAAGCACAGACGGACAACTTTTCGTAGGTCAGCCCAATAAGACGGAGAAACGACCATTGACAGGTGGCACACTAACAGTAGAAGTCACACCTGCTGAGGACGATCTTTATAATCTAAGATTAGAGCTAACGACCACACAGCACTTAGATACGCTGACTATACAGATACATGGCTCTTGGCTATCAGGACTCTTAGCCTTGACGGCGTCACAATCTTATCCTTCAGATACCTTAGATTATCGCCTTGCGAGACCAGTCTATCACCAACTCTCTGAATTAAGTAAAAGACAAGGCGGCAACACTAAAGTAGCCTTCAAGCATTGGTCAGTAAGTGGTGATAAAGTCACTGTACATCCTGAAAGAGCCTTTGGTCCAATACTTTGGGCACAGCATACCTTGTCTGATCAAGTGATGAAGATGAGTGTGCAGATGGCTCCAGTAGGCGACGACTCTAAGGTGGTCACTTTACATATAGATGGTAGAGCTCAGCAGCAGGCCACCATCGATAAGCTCGGGCGCAATGCACTTTTTAGAATCGTCGATTGGGACGATACAAAAGATCATCCCTACACAGTTGTCTACAAAGACCACCAAGACCAGACATACACATATGAAGGAACCATCAGAAAGAACCCTACTAAAGAGGTCATCAAGATGGCGTCTCTCTCATGTGTCGATGATCGCGGGTTTCCACATCAGGAAGTAGTAGATCATGTGATGGACCATGATCCAGATATCGCATCCTTTCATGGAGATCAACTGTACGAGAGAGTGGGCGGCTATGGCGTAGAATATAACAGCATCTTGGACTATCAGCGGAAGTGGTACCTGTTTGGATGGACCTTCAGAGATCTTATGAGAGATGTACCTACCATCATCATCCCGGATGACCATGATGTCTTTCATGGAAATCTGTGGGGACAAGGAGGTAAGGCGGCAGACGTAAGTAAGGGTTTTGGTAACTTCGGTCAAGACAGCGGAGGATATAAGGAGACCCCAGACTTTGTGAATATGGTCCACCGCACACAGACCGGTCATCTACCCGATCCGTATGATGACACACCTGTGCTCCAAGATATCAGTGTCTACTACTCGCGTCTCGACTACGGTGGGATCTCATATGCCATCCTAGGAGATCGCCAGTGGAAGACAGCACCAGGTGCACTGATGCCTGAAGCCTTGATAGAAAACGGATGGCCACAAAACAAAGCGTGGGATCCCAAGAAGTATGCTAATCACCCTGATGCCGAGTTACTCGGTCCCAGACAAGAAAAGTTTTTAGATGCCTGGTCATCAGGTTGGGACTCAGATATCCACTTCAAAGTGGTGATATCACAGTCACCTTTCTGCAATGTTGCTACCCTACCCGCAGACATCTGGCATGACAAACATGTCCCAGATCTTCCAAGATATCGCAAAGGTGAATATCCGCCAGATGATCGTCCTGTAGCTGACTTTGACTCTAACAGCTGGCCACAGCATGCTAGAAATAAAGCCATCAAGATGATGCGACGCGTAGGTGCCCTACACATCACTGGAGATCAACACCTTGGTTCTACAGGCCAATATGGTGTCGACGAATACGGCGATAGTGGATACTGGATATCGAGTCCTGCAGTAGCTAACCTCTGGCCAAGGAGATGGTTTCCGGCCCAAACTGCCAATGGTGGCAAGGAAAAGGGTGATACGCGCAGATATACGGGTAATTATGAAGATGGGTTTGGCAACAAGATCACTGTCAGAGGAATCGCCAATCCGCATGATCTAGATCGCAAGCCAGACTATTTATATGATAGAGCACCTGGCTATAGCATCATCGCATTTGATAAACGTGATCAAACGATGGAGCTCAGCGTCTGGCCAAGATGGGCATCACCCTTGGCTAGTGATAATCAGCCATATGCGGACTGGCCGATTAAGATCTATCTAGATGAGGGTTACGGAAAACAAGTGGCAGGATATCTACCAGAGATCGAAGTAGAAAAAGGAGAGCGAATACATATCATAGACCAGTCGACTAATCAACTAGAGTCCATCCGTAGCCCACTACCTGGCTTGTATGCACCTCCTGTGTATCATGTGGATAAGATATACAGAGTACTAAAAGTTAAGGATGGAAGGAATATGGCCAACTTATCGAATATAAGAGCGATCTAATAACCGATAAAACCAAAGAGTTTAAAGAACAGTCAGCACTTTTTATCAGGGATATTGCTTTATACGATAAAGCTTTTTAGCTTTGCCGAGCCTTTATAGGAAGGTCTGGTAGTTCAGTTGGTTATATGAGCTTCTGGTCCAAAGGAATCGAGTGAATAGTTTCACTCGATAAGAAGTGAACCGCAAACAACGGCTTGCGGCTTAAACATTAAAATTTTGCGAACTACAATATATTAGGTCTGGTAGTTCAGTTGGTTAGAATACCTGCCTGTCACGCAGGGGGTCGCGGGTTCGAGTCCCGTCCAGACCGCAAAAGCCTTCATCTGTTTGATGAGGGCTTTTTCTTTTTACTCAGCCCCCTACACCTCCCTCAGGAGCAGTCAAAGGAAGCTCACCACCACTCTTTATAATCTCTACACCTTTCGCGAAGTACTTATGATACTTGGTTTCTGTAATGCCAGTTGCCCATTCGGTTTGTATCCTTCTTTTTGATACGCAGGTGACTTCACATTTGCCATTGCCTAGGTCTTTGATCCAGGTGCCCATCACTGATCCGGAGGACACTAAGTTTTGCCCCTTACTGGTAAGCATGTAACCTTCCTCTTTATATTCTTCTATAGCATCTGCCCCAGCCCATCGATATGACTTCTTGGCTAACGTCCAAGCGTCATCAAAAGAAACATCATATGCTTCAGTGGTCCCACCTCCTGCTTCTTTATCTTCTATAACTGTGTTGAGGGTACTACAGCTTCCAATCAAAAATCCAAGTGTGAGTAAGATTAGTGGAATTCTCATGATGCTAATTTTAGTTTAACAATTCCACTAAAGATAGATAACCTGACTTAAGATAAATCAAGCTTGTCAACCAACTATCTTCCTCAAGGCTTGCTCCAAAAACTTATAGTTCTCTCTGGATATCTGATGCAATGGAAGTCGCATCTCATTAGAACAGAATCCAAGCACCTCCATGGCCGTCTTGATGCCTACAGGATTACCTTCTATATACAACCACTTATGGAGATCATAGATTTCCTTATTGAGTGCTCGTGCTTTAATGTAATCTCCTTCGAGCCCTGACCTTATCATGCCAGAAAACTGCTTTGGTAAGGCATTAGAAATCACCGATATGCCACCGTGACCTCCTACAGATATCATCGGCAGTGCTACCTCATCATCACCTGATGTTACAAAGAAATCTTCTGGTTTATTATTGATGATCCGTGTGGTCTGTATAAGATCGCCTGTCGCCTCTTTCAAGCCAATGAATTTCTTACTTGCTTCAGCTAAGCGTACAGTAGTATTCCATGAAAGATTAGAACCCGTTCTGCCTGGCACGTTATATATGATGATAGGTATGGGACTCACCTCTTCGAGCGCCATATAATGTCTATAGACACCTTCTTCTGATGGCTTGACATAGGCAGGACTACTACTTAAGATGGCATCTATGCCTGTAAAGTCAAATTCAGCTATGTACTTAGCCACCTCTAAGGTATTGTTACCTGCAAAGTTGCCAGCTACAATAGGTACACGACCGTTGACTTTCTTGATAGCCAAGTCTAATATCTCTCTCGCTTCTTCTTTTCTAAGTGTAGCGGTCTCGCCTGTCGAGCCTAACATGACTACATACTCCACTCCACCGTCTATCACATAGTCGATGATGCGCTCTATAGCATCAAAATCTACATCGCCATTTTTAAAAGGAGTTACCAGCGCCACTCCGGTGCCTATATATGCCTTGTGCTTCATGACCGCAAGATACCTAAGTCTATCCTATAACAGGAAGACCTACGCCTAACTTCGTCAGAGTAAGATAAGTCTGACGACACTGCTTGAACAGAGAAAGAGACGCTCCCGAAGATGCATCGATCCATAGACCTACATCGTATTTCTCACGATCTACGTCTTGGTCAAAGATGGCAGACTTGAGCTTGCTATTAGATGCGGCACATAGATATCTCATCAGCGGCAGGCGCTCCGGGTCAGAGAGAATCAACAGATCTGTTTTATTAGCTAACCAATTGATCAGGATTTCTTGACTTGGGACTCCATACCACTCACAGTCTTCACGGTTGATGATATTGATCCTGTCTAGTTCTGTAAGAGGGTCTGCTTTTTCTCTTAAGAGATAGAGGTACAAGTTGATCTGCATCGCATCGAAGAAGGATTTTACCTTTTTTAAGTCATCATCCTCTAGCGAATTAGCGGGTGCTAATACAGTCACAGATGAGATCGTATTAACAGAACTACTGGACTGAGCAGATCTCGAGCTCAGCAGCTTATCGTAATGCTTGTTATATAGTTTTTCGCGGAGTATCCTCCTCATAGATCACCTACTTCTTGGACTTAAAGTTGCCCATTTTCTCATACTTGGCGATACGGGTGTTTACTAGTTCTTCAGGATCCATAGGAATAAGTTCTTCCAACTGGCCCTTAATATGCTTCTTGAGGACCTTTGCCATCTTATCGGGATCAGCATGAGCACCACCTACGGGTTCTTTGATGATACCATCTATAAGTCCAAATCCAAGCATATCATCTGCAGTCGGTTGTAAAGCTTCGGCAGCTTGCTCCTTATAATCCCAGGTTCTCCAAAGTATCGACGAGCATGACTCTGGTGAAATCACTGTATACCAGGTATACTCTAACATAAATACTCGATCACCAAGCCCTATACCTAGCGCTCCACCTGATGCGCCTTCTCCTATGATGTAACATAAGATCGGCACGGACAACTGTGACATCTCAAAGAGATTAACGGCTATAGCTTCAGCTTGTCCTCTTTCTTCAGCCTCGATACCGGGATACGCCCCAGGAGTATCTATCAAGCTTATCACTGGAAAGCCAAACTTCTCAGCCATCTTCATCAATCTTAGCGCTTTGCGATATCCTTCAGGGTTAGCCATACCAAAGTTGCGATACTGTCTCATCTTAGTATTAACTCCCTTCTGATGACCGATGACGACAACAGACTGTCCATCGATGTTAGCAAGACCACCAACTATAGCTTTATCATCACCAAACTTCCGATCTCCATGTAGTTCAGTAAACTTTTTGAAGATATGCTCGATATAATACATCGTATAAGGCCTCGCCGGATGTCGTGAGACCTGTACTTTCTGCCATCGTGAGAGATCTGTATACAGCTCTTTGCGCCTTTTACGGATCTTAGTTTCTAACTCTTTGATCTTATCCTTAACATCTATATCACCTTCTTCTTCTAGAGATTTGAAGGTATCTAACTGCTCAAAAAGAGTCTCTAATGGTTGTTCAAAGTCCAAAAAGACCATGAGTAGGTTTTAGTGAGCGGCTAAATTAGCAAACTATCCTAATCGTCATAGTTGACATATCATCACTTTTGCATCATCGCTCGAGGCAAATGTGGATTATGGGGACGACTAAAAGTTGATATAATATGTACCTTAATCTCGAGTACTCCACATATGACCGTAGAAGATATATACCAATTGATGGCCGATCAGGCTTACTATGCTGACAGATCTGTGGCTGTATCAGTTTTTCTTTCTATCCAACTAAAGAAACCGCTACTTATCGAAGGACCCGCCGGGGTAGGCAAGACAGAAATCGCCAAAGTGCTCTCCAAGGCTCTTCAGACTAACTTGATCAGACTTCAGTGCTATGAAGGGCTCGATGCGCATCATGCTATCTATGAGTGGCACTATCAGCGTCAACTTCTCCACCTTAAGATGATGGAAGGGCAGAAGAATAGTACCGAGATGGAGGAGGAGATCTTCTCGGAAAAGTTTCTGATGGAGCGCCCGCTTCTGCAAGCCATAAAAAGCGACGATCGGGCGGTTCTTCTGATCGATGAAATTGATAGAGCAGATGAGGAATTCGAAAGCTACCTCCTTGAGTTACTGAGCGACTGGCAGATAACTATACCAGAGCTTGGAACTATAAAAGCAAAAAGCCAACCATACGTCGTGTTAACTGGTAATCGCACTAGAGAACTCTCCGAGGCCCTCCGCAGAAGATGTCTGTACTTATGGATTGATTATCCTTCATTCGATAAAGAGCTGGCTATACTGAGATCTAAAGTACCCACAGCAGATAAGCGTCTGGGAGAAGAGATCTGTGAGTTTATGAAACATTTGCGAAAGCTTAAACTTGAAAAAACACCTGGCGTAGCTGAGACTTTGGACTGGGCAGAAGCTCTTGCAGCCATGCACTATGACCATCTCGATAAGGATGTTATAGCCGATACTCTGGGAGTAGTACTCAAAGATTGGCAGGATATAAGGACTACTACAGACTCGCTTTCAGAGCTTCTTGAAAAAACAGGAGTTACTTCTAAGATCGGTTGATGGAACTCATCTCAAGACAAACTTCTCTTACCGGTCAAGTTATCAGGTTATGTCGCTATCTCCGATCCAAAGGATATGCGATATCTCCTTCAGAAGAGAGTGATGCTATGACATCACTACTAAAGATACTTCCCTACAGCGAGGAGCGATATCAGCTAGTGCTAAGAGCCACCCTTTGTAAAAACAAGTATCAATATGAACACTTTACATCTCACTATAAGGACTTTATACATGAGATAGAGAAAGCTGTCGATAGCAAGATTAAAGATCAGGCGTATCAAAAACAAAAATCTTCTCAACCAAAAACTCCTTCCATAGAGGACCTTAAGGACTGGTTATATAATCGTAGTGATGATGATAAAACTCTGAAGTCCTCATATAGTGATGTCGAAGTATTCTCCAGAAAGGATTTTACGGCGATGAACTCTGAGGAGTTAAAGTTGATTACGTCCCTCTTAAGACGTATCGCTAGGCGCATCTTGAGAAAGAAGAGTCGCCTTCATATCAAGTCTAAAAATAGAAATGCGATCGACTTAAAGAAGACTATCCGTTATAACCTGAGAACCGGCTTAGATATCACCAAAGCAATCTACTCAGAGCGCAAAGTGAAGAGACTCAAGCTCGTCCTACTCTGTGATGTAAGCCGATCTATGGATGTATATAGCAAATTTTGTATACGGCTGATCTATGCTTTTCAGCAGAGTTATGACCGCATAGAAACCTTTGTCTTCAGTACTGCTCTACACAAGGTCACAGACGTACTATCTAATCATGAGCCTGATGATGCTTTTCAACTCATATCTGATAGAGTCCCTCAATGGTCAGGTGGCACAAGGATAGGTGCTTGTCTTAAAGACTTCACGACTGACTATGGTCATCATCTGCTCAACCGAAAGACCGTAGTCATGATACTTAGTGATGGTTGGGATACTGGTGATCCTAGCGATATAACCACAGCTATGAAATCCATACATAAGGCTTCTCGAAAGACGATATGGCTCAATCCACTCGCCGGTCATCCTGATTTTGCTCCTGAAGTGATAGGTCTAAAAAGTATATTGCCATACATCGATCACCTCGCTCCTGCACATAATCTAAAGAGCCTTAAGGAAGCATTATTTCATACCTAGGACACTCAGAGCGATATATGATGGGAAGATACTTTAGCTCCCAAATAAATATCTATATTAGACAGCATTAAGAAAATTACACTTACCTGCATGAGATGAAGATAGATGGACGTCATGTAGTAGACTTAGATGTGGCTTCAGTATGGCCCTTGCTACAAGATGAGGAGGTGCTGGCTAAAATCTCTCCAGGAGTAGGGAAAATCATAAAGTCAGAACAGTACAACTATACTGCGATATCCGATATCAACATCGGACCAGTG
>CAYYBR010000042.1:12202-22050 GCA_964470035.1 uncultured Saprospiraceae bacterium | reverse complement strand
AGATTACAGTTCACGGCCAGTCATCGAATCGTCATTTACGAAAGTGAAAACTAAAGACTACCAAGAAACAAAGAACGCCTACTTTGGAGATCTACATATCCATACAGGATGGTCTTTTGATGCATTCATATATAATGTGCGGACATCACCGGATGATGCTTATCGGTATGCTAAAGGATATAAGATACCTCATGTCTCTGGGGACTCTATCCAAATCAATCGCCCTTTGGACTTTATGGCAGTCACGGATCATGCGGAATATATGCAGGTCATGATGCAAATGCTTGATGAAAAATCTTCTTTTGCTAAACTCGATCTATCTAAACGAGTTACGAGTCCAGATGAAGAGATTTCGAGTCGGGCTATAGTAGCTGTTGGTACCAGTATCGCTTTTAACACGCCGTATAAGTCGCTGACTGATGAGGATATGATGTATGATACTTGGAAGAAGGTTGTGCAGACAGCCAACGATCATTATGAGCCAGGTGTGTTCACAACTTTTCCGGGATATGAGTGGACTACCTCTGTTGGAGAAGTGTTCGCTAGCCCCCAATATGCGTACAACATGCATCGCAATGTCATATTCAAAGGAGAGAAGGTGTCAGGTATGCCGTTTTCATCTTTTCATTCTCAAAATCCAGAAGACCTATGGAAGTGGTTGGATGAGCAAAGACAAAATGAGATAGATGTCCTAGCTATACCGCATAATGCTAACATAAGTGATGGTAATATGTATGGTACCGTGCGATCAGATGGTAGTGCTATGGATGCCAGCTACATCGCGGCTCGCATGCGCAATGAACCCTTGAGTGAGGTGGTTCAGATAAAGGGTCAGTCGATGGCTCATCCGTTGCTTTCATCTAATGACGAATTTGCGGATTTTGAAGTCTATAAGTATCTCTTTGCCAGAGATGGTGATGTGGCTATAGGTAAGGCGAAAGGCAGTTATGTAAGGGATGCCTTAAGGGACGGTCTGGCTATAGAAAAAGAGCTGGGTGCTAATCCATATAAATTTGGTTTTATAGGTAGTTCTGATAGTCATAATGCTGCTTCTAATATCGAAGAAGACAATCATACTGGGAGATCAGGACTCCAAGATGCGACTCCAAAAGAGCGACTGGCTAATACGACTTTCGCAAGAATGCTTAGAGAGAATTCAGTAGCTGGACTAGCTGGTGTGTGGGCTGAAGAAAATACGCGTGAAGCCATCTTTGCGGCTCTAGAAAGAAAAGAGACTTTTGCTACATCGGGTCCACGAATTCAGCTTCGTTTCTTCGGGGGGTGGTCCTATGCAGATTCGATTTTACAACAGCAAGATTGGCTAGATAATGCTTATGCTCAAGGTGTGCATATGGGTAGAGATTTGTATAGTCGTGATCAAGGCGGGGCTCCGGGTTTTATTATATCTGCCCTAAAAGATCCTGATGGTGCTAATCTAGATAGGGTGCAAATCATAAAGGGTTGGATCGATAAAGAAGGGAATGTCGATGAAAAGGTTTTTGATGTTGCTTGGTCTGATGATCGCAAACTCGTTGATGGGAAACTAGCGCCTGTTGGTAATACGGTAGATCATAGAAGTGGGACTTATGTCAATGATATCGGAGCCGTGCAACTATCAACCCTTTGGAGAGATCCAGAATTTGATCCTGATAATTCTGCTTTCTATTATGTGAGAGTTTTGGAGATACCTACACCTCGATGGACAACCTACGATGCGATCAGGACAGGAGAAGAATTACCTAACAACGTGCCATCATCTATACAAGAAAGAGCTTGGAGTTCGCCGATATGGTACAGCTCTAACTAGTTGTTTGATTCAATCTAATATACTGGCTTGAACTAATTGAGGGTTCGAGGGTGTTGGTATTACCTCAAGGTGCAGTGGAATTTCAACTCTAAACATGCTTCCCTGGCCAGGGTTGCTCTTGATAGAAATTGTGGCTCCAAGATCGTCGACAATTTTCTGAACGATAGCCAAGCCAATACCAGTGCCAGAGTACTTTTTGTTATTGTGAAGTCTCGTGAACATTGTAAAAATCTCGCTCTGCCTCTCCTTAGCGATACCTATGCCATTATCAATAAACGAAATTGATATTGCATGCTTGGTTCGTCGCACGCTGACTTTTACACAAGGAGTGGGAGAGTCATTATAGTGAAGGCCATTGCCGACAAGGTTTTGAAACAATGAAGTCATCGAGCTTTTATCAGCATTAATAATTACATCGTCGCCTTGATACATAATCTTGTGATCTATACCGGGTTTAAAGTTTTTTAGAGCCACTCGTACTAAATCTACTATTTGCTTCAGGTTGACTTTTTCAATATGATCGGTTCTTTCTCCTATGGTTACTAATTTGGAGTACTCTAAAACACTTTCAATTAATTTATTCATCTGTGTGCCAGAGCGATGGATGAATGATGCCGATTTTTCTAATGTAGGATTATTGTATTGTTTGATTTCTTCCTTGAGAAGTTGAGAGAAACCAATGATGGATAAAAGAGGTGTTTTTAGGTCGTGTGAGGTGATGAAAGCAAATCGTTCTAATTCTTTGTTTTTTTCTTCGAGTTTTTTATTGGATACTGTTAAGTCTGAAGATCTCTTGGTGAGTTCATCGTTATTGCTTCTTTCTTTTGTGAGGTTCATGAAGAGAAATAGCAGGCTAAGTCCGAGTAAACATGTTAGGGCGATAGCTGATGAGAGAACTATGAAACGCTTCTTCTTTTCTTTTAGGTTTTCTATTTCTATCTCTTTTGTTTTTGCTTGTAACTGGAGCTGATACTCTTTTTCATACTGGAGGCTTTTGAGATTTTGTTCTTTTTTGATTTTGTCTTCTAAGTATGCTTGGTGTTCTTTTTTTACCATAAGAGCATATTGGTAATCATCAAAAGCAAGTGCTGTTTTTTCCATCAATTGGATATGGTCGGTGTAATACCGATTAGTAAACAGGTCAAAAGAGCTATGTGATTTGGCTTCCTTGAAGAAATTATGAGCTTTGACGGTATCTGATTCTTTATAGTGAAGAGCGAGATAAGCTGAGGAAGTAGAGATATGATTACTTGCTAGAGGTGTTTTACTTTCTTTGAAAAAATTGTAGGCTTCAAATATCAATCCATCTCCTTCAAGGGCACCAGTTTTTTCTGATGTTATTTTACCTTTAGAAAGCATGCTTAGGAAGAAAGTCGATTTATCATCTAATTTAGCAGCTAATGATATGGCTTGATTTATATAGTCTTCCGCCTTGTCCCACTCTTTTCTTGACATGTAGATGCTTGCAGCCTTATATGCTGCCGTCGCGGGTATTATGTACCGGCTGGAATGTTCTTTTAAGTCTAGGACTTTATCAAGATAGTGTAGTGATGTTGAGTCGATGTTAAGGTGGTAGCAGAGGTTGCCGATATTTATATAATTAACAATAAGATTTGGGATATCGTCTTTAATGTGCTTGGATGCTTCTATCAAATAAAATACAACTGAGTCTGTTTTGTTTCCTTGTTTAGAGTAGATTATCGCATATTCAGTTAGGATATGGAATTGTAGATTAGGATCCTCGCTCTCTTCGGCAATCAGAAGAGCAGTGTCGAGATGTGACATTGTTGAGCCGATGTCGTCCTCTTCGTATGCGATGTTTGCTAGGGCCCTAAACTTATTAATTAAAGTTTTTGGTTTATTGTGAGCATGTTCGATAGTTTGATCTATCTCATCTATTATGCAGAGGGCTTCATCAAATAGTCCAGTACGATGCTTGATGTTTAACTTGTGGTACAAAAAGTCTATTCTGTTTATTGTAGGGTGTGTTACCTTATCTTCGATAAGCTGGAGTCCCTTTTCTATATGTACAAGAGAAGAATCTTTGTTAGAATTGTAGAGATAGCCCGCTAGCCTGTAGTGGATATTAAGAAGCTCTGTTTTGTCTGGCTCTTTGTTCTTTAGGATAAAGCGAAGTGAATCAATTTTCTTTGATTGACTGCTCAAGCTAAGCCCAGAATATAAAAGTAATATGCCGATGATCCACTTGGTCATATTTACTTTCTGATTTTATAGATGTTTTTAATAGTTATCATTGCGCTTCTTGTCGAATAAATTAAATATCTCTGTTGCTTGAGGTCTCAATTAAGAAAAGCTGATTTTCGTCTTTTAATAAGATAGGTAGGGTTACTTTGAATACACTCCCTTCCTTTTCGACGCTTTTGGCTTCTAATGTTCCGCCTAGATTTTCAACTATCTTTTTTGATAATGCCAGACCTACACCTGATCCAGGGTATTTGTGATTAGTGTGAAGTCTAGAGAACATATCGAATATTCTTCCCAAATGCTCAGGAGCTATACCTATGCCGTTATCTTTAAAGGTGATCGTTATAAATTCCTTTGAGCTAGAAATGTCTATGTCAACTTGAGGAGGCGCCTCTTCGTTGTAGGTTAGTCCATTAGTTATGAGGTGCTTAAATAATGTGGAAATATTATGTCGATTTGCCTTTATTATAACATCTTCGCCACTAACGCTTACTTCGTTTTTGGCTTGATTGATGTTAGGGGGGAGGTTTTCAATAGCTTCTTGTATGAGACCTTTTATCAGTATGGATTCGGTCTTGTCAGTACTGCTGCTTTGATTTATTTGGGCAAACTCTAATACTCCTTGGACGAGATTTTTCATCTGTTCGCCTGATGTCTTTATGAATTGTATATATTCATTAAGCCTAGGTGATTTATAGGAAGCTAGCTCGCGCTCTAAGATGTCGGTAAATCCGAGTATGGTGAGTGTCGGAGATTTGAGATCGTGAGCTGTGATAAAGGCAAATCTCTCTAGCTCAGATCTTTTGTTTTCTAATTCTCGATTAAGTTCAGTTAGCTGATCTGTGCGCGCAGAAAGAGCTGTTTTAAAGATTCTTTCTTTCTTAAATCGGACGTTTACAAAATATATACAGATTGCTAAAAACAATGAGGCGATAACTATAGTATTGTATTTTTGTAATCTACTCTTTTGGCTGATTAAGGATTGGAGCTCATATTCTTTAGTTTTTGCTCCTATATCATTTTCGTATTTAATCCTGTGCTTGGTAAAGTGTAGGTTTTCTTCATATAAAGCTTTTCGCTGTATAATCTCAGTGATGTGATGGTTTGTTATGTAGGCTGTTTTGTATTCTTTGAAATTCTCACTTAGCTCTGCAAGAGTGGATAACAATTTTCTTTTATCCCTGCTTATGACCATATTGAAAATTAATTCTGGATCAATCAGTTCATAGAATTGTCGTGACCTTTGTTTGTCCTTGTCGAACCACGCCTTAGAAAGAGCTAAATGACAGATGTTTGACTGAGTTTTGTTGCCTTGTTCTTTGTAGAATGAAAGTGACTTTGTGAAATTTGAAATGGCACTATCAAATAATTTTAATTTAAGTTCGCAAAAGCTTTTTTTAGTCAATCTGCTGTAATATGCAGAATCTTGAGTGTTGGCTATAACTTGTGATGAGCCTTTCCTATAGTGGTTTAGAGCTTTAGCATAGTCGACAATATTTGTATAGATAGTGCTTGCTCTTATATGTGCATCGCTAATTAGCTCCGATGGAACGTTCGAGTTTTTTACTTCAGCGGCCTGTAAGAAATGAGCTAAAGCGGTTGAGTCTTGAGCCATTAGGTAATTTGCCTCTCCTAAGTTATAGTGCTCGGTGAACAGATCTTCTTTGTTAGTTATTGTGGTTAGGCGCGCAGCTTCTGTATAATGATAGAGAACGGAGTCTATTCGATTAGTGAAAACCGAATGATGTTGAGCTAGTCTGTTGTGGATAGATCTTTTAAGTGAATTGTCCTCAAGGGCTGAGCTCAGAGTGAATGCTTTGTCAAGAAGTTGTTTAGCACTTGCAGGAGTGCCTTGTATTTCGGCACAAATGGATTTTATTATTAGAACTTGAATATTGGATGCAATCTTGTCTTTATTAGTGTTTGGGTTTGAATGAATCTTTTGAGCTATTGAGAGTGCTTTTTCATGATCTCCTAGTTTAGCGATTACCTTTGCTAATTGAAAATAGAAGTCATTGATTGTTGGGTTAGCAAGAAGAAGATTGTCGTCAATTATAGTCTTTATCCCTTGGTTGAAATACAATCGAGCTGAGTCTGGGGTGAAATGTCTTGCTGATAAACCTAAGTGATAATACGCATCAGCTTTGTCATTAGGTGTTGGGGATGTTGATGATACGACACGACGCAGAGAATCAGTAGATACTACTTGAGCAGAAACGATATGAACGGGTAGAAACAAGAAGACTGCAAGACATACTATCTTAAACAGAATAGATAGACCCAGCACGAGCCGGGGCTTCTCGTAGATAAAAAGCCTATAGTATACCATGTTCCTACCGGAAATGTACAAAACTACGGCCGTTCGTATTACATAACCTTAGTATATGTTTATAGGCAAATTGGCGTTGAACTTTTAATTGATCTTGTTTCATACTATTGGTTTGGGTTTTGGATTGAAAAATTTACTTTTTCATGTGTATGGTTTGGGTGTATAGGGACTCGTGACGATTTCTTTGATAATTTCTTGTGTTAATGGTTTGCTATAGAACTTAGTAACGGATTTAATTGACTCAGCCTTGTCAAGATCTTTTGGATTGATGGTTGTGCTCAGAATATATATCTGTGGTGATATATTCAGTGTGCTGTGGTCGAACTTCTCATAATAATCTAAGAAATCCCAACCACTAACCATGGGCAGATGAAGATCAAGAAATATAATATCTGGAAAGTCCCTTTGATGAACTAAGCGATCCTCTAGGTCATTCAAAGCATTTTGGGCTAGATCATAAATGCTTAGGGTATTGCTGTAGTTGAAATAGTCTAATGCGTACTTGGTTAGATAATTAGTCGCCTGATCATCATCAATAAGCATTATTTCATTGATGTTTTGCATTGATGGTTTTCTTTACTTGGGGTCGGTTGTGTCGTAAAACACCTTGGTCGCCTATCAAATATCTAATAACACATCTGTACCTGCCAGATTTTTAAGACGAATCATATTTGTTTGGCCATTTACTTGCCATAAAATGATATTCAACCCTATATTATAGTCTACTAATCAGCCATTATACCCTATGCGGGACCTTGACAATATTCGATGAATAAGAGTAAAGCTGATAATTTTAACATTGACACCTATAGAAAACCCCAGTGTTGAGTTGATGCCTAGAGTATCTTGGAGAATTTTTTTGGCGCTTGGATAGTAATCTCTAACGGGAGACCGGTTACGGGATGATCAAATTTTAATCCTACAGAACTCAAGAATAGGCCATTGCCTTTTGAGACCTTATTTTCTAAGAAATACTTCTTATCTCCTAAGATGGGGGTCTTGTTTTCTAGCATATGTATGCGCAACTGATGACGACGTCCTGTGACTGGACTAAGACGTACAAGGTGTAAGGAGTCGTACTTATCAGAAGGTATAGTCTTAAGAACCTTATATGCTGTTATGGCAGACTTCTCTTTTATCGGTTGGTCGATAAGTTCGTCTCCTTTTATCTGTCCCATGACAATTGCTAGATATGTCTTTTCGATCTTTCGTTGAGCAAAAAGTTCGGAAAGTGAAGTGTGACAACTTCTCGTCTTTGCAACTAACAAAAGGCCTGATGTGGCATGATCTAATCGATGAGCTGGTAACGGACGCGGTAGCGCATCGGATTGTTGCGAGTCCTTGAGATTATGCGGTAAGGCGTTTTCGACGGTTCTTTTTTGGTTGCCGCTTACAACGATACCAGCAGGTTTATTAATAATTGCGAGATAGTCATCTTCATAGACTACTTCAAGGTCGAAACGCAGAACTGGCTTTTTGTTATTTGGAGCAAGAAGAGTAATGGTTTCACCTCCATTTACGAATTTGCCAGTAGTGCCTCTTTGATCATTTACTTTTATTAATCCTTGTGATATCGCTTTCTTAATTCCTTTGCGAGTTGTGATGGCTTCAAATATACCAACCGCATAATCTGATAGACGCTGTTGTTGGCTCAACTCTGGGACTAGATGTTTTTCTATGGTTTTCAAGCCCTAAATATAGGTATAGATATTATAAGGATCGGTGGTCACAAAAAATGGGCGCCACCCGTTGGTAGCGCCCATACCTGATAAAATGATCAGTAAAGCAATTATTTTGCTATAACAAGTTTTGTTAACGCCAACTCCTTGCCTGAGTTTATTCTAATTACATATACTCCACTTATCATGTCCATGGTATTAATGATTTGCGTGTATTCTATACCTGCAAGAGTATTTTCTTCAACAACTCTTTTTACTATGTTGCCATTGATGTCAACAACATCTATGCGAAGTTTAGATGACTCGTTGACTCTATAGTTTAATATAGTTTGATCTGCAGCTGGATTTGGACCTACATTATTAATGACAATATTTTCGCCATCTGACACGAATATGGTTGCAGATGACTCATCTGCTAATCCGCCAACTATTGTAAGGCCTTCTTCGGATCCATCGTTAACTGGGCGCCCTTCAATGGTAATTGTCTGAACACCTTCTTCGGAAACGTTGCCAGAGCAATCCGTCGCAGTCCAAGTCCTCACCAATTCGAAAGAGTTGCAGCATTCGCCATCAAAAGCAAAATCTCCAGCTGTGACTACATCTGGGAACACTTGACCATCGAACATCACATCTCCCTCTGCTATGAACCATCCTCCATTACCGAAGTTGGCATTTACATTGTTGGCTCCTAAGCCTACTTGATAAGCAAAGAAGTTATTTACAGGAGCATGGATAAGGGTCATCTCTGTGCCTTCATAAAGTCCAAATCCAGAAACTGTCGAGCTTGATGATAAGAGGTAGTATGTCCAGCTTTCAAACCCTCCAATGCCACACTCATCTTTGAAGGATGTAGGGAAGTCTTGATTTGACCATTCTGCATATGTCATTCTACCTTCTAACTGAACATCTATTGTAAATCCGCTAGTCTCAGCATTGTTATTGTCTGAGACAATACCGGTAAGTTGCGCAGTACCATCGGGGAATTCTACAAAGCTACTTTCAACGTTAGAGAAAAACTCTCCTACAGGTAAATCAAACATCACCATAGCCCAGTTTTCATCTTCATGACAAACAGGTAAGCCTGGTTGCTCTAGGGTACAACTTGCTGGTTCGCCACCGTTGATAACTTCAGTAAGCTCTACGGATACATCATTGCCACAATTATCTGTACCCGTTACATCTGGTGCTGCCGGTATAGGGTCATCACAGTTTATAGTAAGGTCTTCAGGTATCTCACTTAATTGTGGGGCTGTCATGTCACTTATAGTTATACTATAGCTTTCAGTACTTTGATTACCACAATCATCTACTGCGGTACATGTTACTGTGATCAGGCCATTGCCACATTCGTCGACATCTTCAGTTGTCTCACATGTTACTGTCGGTGCTTGGCAGTTATCTTCTGCTTGGAGGTCTGCTAATTCACCGACTTCATCTCTACATTCGACAGTAGAATCTTCTGGGACATTTACGAAAGTGGGAGCTTCAGTGTCTTCTACTATGATAGTCTGACTAATCTCACTTGTGTTACCACAGAAATCAGTAAAAGTCCATGTTCTTCTTTGCTCAGAACCACATTGGTTAACAGAGCTAGTCGCTGTAGGTACACCCATAACCATTTCTCCACAGTTGTCTGTAGCAAAGAGGTCTTCCATAGGAGGTATGTCCGCTTCGCATTGGAAAGTCAATGACTCAGGTATCTCTGGTGGTTGTGGAGCGATAGTGTCAAAGACTGTGATGGTCTGTGATACTTCACTGGTATTACCACATAAGTCAGTAAAAGTCCATGTTCTTCTTTGCTCAGAACCACATTGGTTAACAGAGCTAG
>CAYYBR010000042.1:0-12102 GCA_964470035.1 uncultured Saprospiraceae bacterium | reverse complement strand
CTCCACAGTTGTCTGTAGCAAAGAGGTCTTCCATAGGAGGTATGTCCGCTTCGCACTGGAAAGTCAATGACTCAGGTATCTCTGGCACTTGAGGTGCTATAGTGTCTTGAACTATGATCGATTGACTTACCTCACTCATGTTTCCACAGGCATCGGTAAATGTCCAGGTTCTGACTTGCATGAAGCTGTTTTCGCAGGTCCCAACTGTACTAGTGATAACAAATTCTCCAGTCACTTCTCCACCACAGTTATCAGTTGCTGTTAGCTCTTCTGGAACTGTAATATCATCTACACATTGGAAGGTTAGTGATTCTGGGATTTCTGGAGGTATCGGGGCTTCATTATCTATCACTGTGATGGTCTGCGTACATACGGTTACTCCGCCGCACTCATCTGTAGCTGTCCACTCTCTTGTTATAACAGTTTCGCAGCCTCCACCAACTACAGATTCTACAAATTCTACGAATACCTCTAAACCACAACCATGCGATACAGCTAGTTCTTGAGCTGGAGGGACATCTGTGATACAAGTGTAGCTTTCATCTGCAGGACATTCTATAATTGGCCCATTGTTGTTGGTGAGATTAATTATTTGAACTACTTGAGCTGTTAAGCCACAGTTGTCTGTAGCAGTATAAGTCCGTTGTAGTGTTCCTAGGCAGCTAGGGGAGAAGTTGAAGTCTTCAAATGTTATAGTAACATCATTACCGCAGTTATCGGTGGCAGTTATGCCTAACTCTTCTACTGAGAATTCTCCACACTCTACTGTTATTTGAGTTTCGACACCAGCAAATGACGGAGGAGTAGTGTCAGTACAGTCGCACTCTATGACCTCATCTTCGCAAGGCTCACCATTTTCATCAACCGGGGCACTAATGTCGATTGATGTCTCTACAGTACAGCCTAAGTCAATCGAAGTAACAATCAGAGTATATGTGCCGGCAGGGAGTGCACCAGATACAACAGGTGCGAATCCTATACCACTATCCAAGATTTCTGTAGTCTGAAGTACGCCATTCTGATCTATAACTGTGATCTCATAGTTTTCATCTACAAGCGGCTCCGTGATGATTAGAATTTCGGTTAAAGGACTTTCACAGTTTGGCGTTTGTATATCTTGAAATCCAGTAAATTCAAAGCACTGTTCGTTACCACTTTCGCAAGGAACTCCATTTTCATCCACTGGTTCTTCAATATCAATTTCAATTTCTGTCTGACACCCTTCTGCGGTATCAGTGAATGTGAAAGTATATGTACCAGCAGGGAAAACATCATCCACTATAAATGGAAACCCTATGCCATCATCAAAAGTTTCGGCAAAAAATGGAATTCCAAATTGATCTCGAATCGAAAACTCAAGACTTTCATCTATTTCAGGAGTCAATGAGAAATCAATTCTAGTTCTGGGATCTTCACAAGAAGCAGGAATGCTTCCTGTTATTTCTACCTGAAGACTGTCGCATTCGACAAGTGTAAAACAAGGCTCACCATTTTCATCGACTTGAGGTGCTACGAATAATGGCGTCTCAAACAGACAATCGGTTCCATCTTTCTCAATGATCAAAGTATTCAGACCTTCGACAAAAGTTCCGCTGATAAAAGTTGCAATATCAGTTGAGGATCTATTTGGGGAGGTAATTGATCCATCAGGACCTACAAGAGAAATAGAGTAGCTGTCATCAAGAATTGGTTCCGAACGTATTTCGAAGCTCCATAATGGATCATCATCGCAACCAGGCACTATATCTAATAGGACTTCGGTTATTTCCGCACACTCTTCCGTACAAGGATTGCCATTGGCATCAACTGGTGAAGGTGTGTTTATCTCAAAAGAAACTTCACAATCGATGGAGGTGTCCAAGTAGACTATTGTGCTTATCCCTTCCGGAAATACTCCCAAAATATTAGGCCTAAACCCTAGGCCGCCATCGACTATCTCGATATCTAGCTCTTGACTATCTGGTCCGAATGCTGTTATCTGATACTCTTCATCTGAGAATGGAGTAGCTATAAAATCAATAAAACTTGAAGGGTTGGTGCAAGAAGGTACAGTTCTGAACAGGATATTATCAATAAATGCACATTCTTCGTCGACATCACATCCCTCAGTTATGATAACTACATCTTCTACAAAACCTGTATATCCACCTTGGCCAGTAACGAGTCCATTTGTATCGACCTCTACTGGAGAAATACCAAGTATGCCGTCTCCATCTCCATCAGTATGACCAGCCTCTTCTGCATCTGTACACCCATCATTATCAGAATCCGGATCTTTTTCATTTGGTATACCATCACCGTCTGTGTCTATACAGATAGCATCTATCTGGAAGTTGATATCCAGATCCATTGTGGTACGGTTATTATTCCAAGATATATTAGTTGTTCCAGGTGGTAAGTTCTCCCAAGTTAATACCATGCTCCCATTAATCGAAGTTGGTATAACTCCTTGGCCAACCAAAACTTGTTGGTTTTGATTACCGAAGGTGAAGCCTTCTTCAACAGTTAACCCTTCACCGACAACACTAGAAGGAAACACGCTGAAATCATCCATCCACTCTGTAGGATCTCCGAAAGCATCTGTATCAAAATCTATGGCCGTGATAGTCACACTAAAGACTTCAAAAGGAAAGTCAATACTGAATCGATTAGTATTTTCTGTACCTCGATCTAAATTAAAACTATTAGGAAAGCCGATGCCAAATAATGCATCACCAGTAATCATTCCACCAGCTGATACGTTAACAACATCCCCTCTTGAAGAAAGAATCGTAATCTCACTTGGGCCAAACATTGTCTCACTATAATCTATAGCAGAAAGACATTCTTCGCTATCAAGTATTCCATCATTGTCATTATCGAGATCATCAGTATCAGGAACACCGTCTTCATCACAATCTCCATCACTACCATCTTCACAAGTATTATTAGGATCGACTACAGTCACGGTTGTGATACAGAAGTCTTCGTTCCCAGCAGAATCACGGACTGTCAGTCTTACCTCGACTAATCCTACATCAGCACATGTAACGATAGGGGGCTCTATTGTGAAAATCAACTGCTCTGCACCTGAACAATTGTCAAAAGACCCAGCATCTATGTCACTGATTCTAAGAGTAGTTTCACCACTTTCATCCAAGACTATTTCTGGGCTGTCAAAACAAACTGGCGTAGGAGGAGTGGTATCGTCAGAACAATCTTCTCCGGTTGGCTGGCATTCTTGTGACAGTGAAACAGTAAGAACACCTGATGCAGAAAAGTTTGAAGTACACTCCTCTAATCCTCCAAATTCTACTACATAACCTTCTATAAGTGAGTTGTTAAATGCATAGTCATTCCAGTCTCCTGCGGGAAACATATGCCCAAAGTCTTCTCCGTTTAAATCATTAGGCTCAGTTGTTCGCCAGTTATTATAAAAACCATCTACAGGACTTCCTGATCCATCGCCTTGCCAAAACTGCATACCGGATTCAGGTCCTGTAACCCATCTCCATACGTCTTCCTCCTCTTCGTCAGAGGCCCCAATCCAGCCTTGTCC
Organism: uncultured Saprospiraceae bacterium; assembly: GCA_964470035.1. GTDB lineage: Bacteria > Bacteroidota > Bacteroidia > Chitinophagales > Saprospiraceae > JAJRXG01. The sequence goes on along the minus strand of CAYYBR010000042.1, from coordinate 8,564 downwards.
ACCTAACCTCTCGGTAATAAAATTATTTTCTTCTTCACTCGTAATAGTGGCTAAGTATCCCTGTAATCCATTCATTGACATCGAGGATGCTGCATCTCTCGCTTCTTGCCAAGTGATATCGTCTGATGAGATAAACTGATATAGATGCCCGTTTTCTTCAAAGACCAAACTTCCATTATCGATAATAGCCGTATAAGTCAGGGTTATATCTCCATTAAAGTCAGCTCCTGGTGTTAAGGTCCATGTGCCATCTTCATTGTTGACTAAGATGCCTTGATCAGTATTGTCCAAAAACAAGTCTTGTATGATTAATGGAGCACCATTAGTCGCCATATCATTTGCCAATAATGTTGCGCCATCAATAACTATTGCTTCTTCTGGGCATGCTGTCGTCGTATCATCTGTAGTGACGATATCGATGTCATCACAATCTCCATCTCCGGTTGGCTGGCATTCTTGTGACAGTGAAACAGTAAGAACACCTGACGCAGAAAAGTTTGAAGTACACTCCTCTAATCCTCCAAATTCTACTACATAACCTTCTATAAGTGAGTTGTTAAATGCATAGTCATTCCAGTCTCCTGCGGGAAACATATGCCCAAAGTCTTCTCCGTTTAAATCATTAGGCTCAGTTGTTCGCCAGTTATTATAAAAACCATCTACAGGACTTCCTGATCCATCGCCTTGCCAAAACTGCATACCGGATTCAGGTCCTGTAACCCATCTCCATACGTCTTCCTCCTCTTCGTCAGAGGCCCCAATCCAGCCTTGTCCACCTAACCTCTCGGTAATAAAATTATTTTCTTCTTCACTCGTAATAGTGGCTAAGTATCCCTGTAATCCATTCATTGACATCGAGGATGCTGCATCTCTCGCTTCTTGCCAAGTGATATCGTCTGATGAGATAAACTGATATAGATGCCCGTTTTCTTCAAAGACCAAACTTCCATTATCGATAATAGCCGTATAAGTCAGGGTTATATCTCCATTAAAGTCAGCTCCTGGTGTTAAGGTCCATGTGCCATCTTCATTGTTGACTAAGATGCCTTGATCAGTATTGTCCAAAAACAAGTCTTGTATGATTAATGGAGCACCATTAGTCGCCATATCATTTGCCAATAATGTTGCGCCATCAATAACTATTGCTTCTTCTGGGCATGCTGTCGTCGTATCATCTGTAGTGACGATATCGATGTCATCACATGGTACCGCCAAATTACAAGGCTCTCCATTATTATCTAGAGCAGCTAGAACTTCGAATTCAGTTTCACTTAAACATCCAGTCGAATCACTAAGTGTTAGCGTCCATATTCCTGGGGTGTTGAATAATTCACCTTCAAAGAAAGTTTCCGCTGTAGGTAGCGTCTCTGCTACTCCATTAGGAGATGTAAAAGTAATATCAAATAACCTGTCAAATGGTGGTGTAGCAATAATGGAGACTCCAGTTAACAAGTTGTCACAAGTAGCTTGAGTTACATCGACTGTAATCTCAGGGCACTCTTCTTCTACTGCATTACAAGGCAAGCCATTTTCATCCAAAGACTCTTCTATTTCTATTTCAATTTGTTCTATGCAACCATCCACCGTTGTTATAGTGAATGAATATATACCTGCAGGCAATATTTCTTGGATGGTGCTTTCCGTAAAAGTATTTGACCCGCCGGGACCGTTCATTTCTATTGTAAAACCTTCTTCGAGAGGAGGAGAACTGGAAAATTCTATTGTTGTATTTTCATCTATGGCTACTGCCTCAGAACTTACCGGTGCACCTGGTTGTATCCAATCTGTGTCTGGATCCATATCTATAAGTATCGCCATATCTCCTGATTCTAAATCTATAGCAGAAGTACTACCTGTCCCATCTTCAAAACTGAAGTAAAGAGCCAAATCTTGCTCATTGCCAGTTAGGGTGGTAAATCTATTAGATTCGATTTCTTGTTGATCAAGAGTTCTGTGCCACACGCGTACTTCGTCTATGCTCCCGTTAAAAAATCTCCTAGTCCCATAGGTAAAATCATCGTCGTTATGTTTTCCAATTATGAAAATTGGGTTAGCATCAAGCTCTGCTTGGTCGTAATCAAAATCATCTATAAGCATGCCATTGAGATAGGTTTTTACATTTCCTGTAGTATATACACACGCAACATGTTGCCATTCGCCTACTTGTAATCCAGCGTTATCGATAAATCTGAATCCATTTTCATATTCAACTGTGATGAGGTTTTCATCAGTTGTGACATTGGCACCAAAACCATGACCAAAACTTGAAGGAGTGTCATTGCTTATCACGTTATTTGGAAATCTAGCTTGTGGATTTCCAACTGCACCATCATCGCGTAATTCTGGATTTATCCACGCTTCGAGAGTAAGTGGTAATTGTAATAGAGCACCTGTAGTTTGGCTTTGGATAAAATCATTTTCTCCATCAAAATTTAAACCCCATATCGTGGATTGAGTACTTTCTACACAGTTAGCAGGAGTGAGAATAAAACTTACCTCTAAGCACTCTTCTTCAAATTCCAAGAAGAACTCGAAAGTGGAAAGATCGGGTAGCTCGCCAATACCATCACTGCACAAAGATAATCTGTCTCCATCACCATTGATGTTTGCAGAGCAAAATGAAGGTATGCCTTCAACAGTAAATTCTTGAGTGCGCAATGAGACTAGTTCATCGATTACTTCAATACTTGTCAGCATCACTCTTCCGTCAGTGGTGTTGGCTACACAAGTGCCTCCATCCGCTGAAAAGTTATAAGAGTCAGTTGATGTGATGTCTATATCATCGGATATGTAAAAAGTCTCTTCGCCGTCCCATACAGATATAACTGCCAGTCCATCATTAGGATCTGTCACTACTAAACAAGATGTCAAATCTCTTGATGCCGAAACTGCTAAGCCATCAAAGATGCCCACTTCTTGCCCTGTTACTGAGAAGAAGGCCGTTTGGCTTCGTTCGCCATCCAAAGCACAAAAGTACTGACCATCATCAGACACAAATCCACCTACGATGGTCCCATTAAATATACCTGTTGTGCTATTTATATCAAGTTGTGTTTCTATTACTCCGTTATCTGTAATTGGTCCACAAGCACTTCTAATTGGAGTTTCTTGGTCATCAGATAATACGCTTTGGAAGAAGATGTATGAACCATCTGCCGATACATCCCAGATGCGCGAAACTTGACTTGGGCTTTGTGGGTCAGATGGGACATTGACTATAAAACCATCACCATTTCTATAGGCACATAGGGGAGAGAATCCTATCCCCAAATTGGCAAAAACTGCATTGCCCTCAGTAGAAATAATGAGCTGTTCTACGGGTGTAGCCGTTTGTATTTCTCCTCCAATCGGCGTCCAGATATTATCAATAAGTTCACAGACATAGTAGCCTCCTGGGCTTGTAAATGCTATGATGTTCCCCTCACCATTGAGGACAGATAGACGACCATCGGATAAATCCTCAATAGTATTACCTATCTGTCTGTCGTCATCGGTCATTGAGACTTCATTGCATTGGCTATCAGAATTGAGGGTGACAACAAAACTTGTGTCGCATCCAAAACCTCCAATACCTGTCACGACTTCTATGGTGAGTCCTTCATATGGAAATGACCCGCTTGGACACTCATAGCTGTATGGTACAACATAATTTACAGTGTCAGGCGGTGTGCTAGAGTCTCCTTCATAAGGAGGTAACTGAGGATCTGGATTGATATTGAAATTAATCCCTTCAGAGGCAAAACTAATAAAGGTGAGAGTGAACTCACCGGTTACTTCAGTATCAGAAACTTCATAAGTCTCAGATAGTTCCACAGAGTACAAGCCTGCACATTGACTCCAGGAAGATTGCATGAATCCTACGAATAGGAATATGCTTAAGAATAATTGCTTGGTCATCATTTATAGGTTGATTGTTAGAAAGGAGATTTTATGCATAGGAACTTTATCCTATGATTGATCATAGACTCAATTAAATTCAGTGGTATTAAAGTCGGAGGAGGACTATAAACTACAAAGGATTATGTAGCGTCGAGTGTTATCATTCAAGGTTAGGTTGATGCAGTGATTAATAAAAAAATGGTTGAAGTATCTAAATTAACAAATCAAACATAGTATTCGAAGTTTTTCTTCTTTTCTCTTTTGAGTAGAATGTTCTGAATAGATCTATTTTTGTTCTGAACGAAGGATTGTTTGCGGTTTCTTCCATTGGTTTTGGTTTAGCTTTACTAATGGTAATAGGGGCTACGGCCTGTGCGTACATTGCATTTATTTTATTCTCATATCATTCGTATAAGTTGCATACTGATACTCTCTCAGTTTGTGACGTCTATAACTTGTCAGAAAAGTACAACTGCCAAGATTGACAATGATGTAATTCTATCCAACTATGCAGACTCTCTTGAGAAACTGATGTTAGGGCATGAGACAAGTGCTACTTTGAGACTGTCAGATAGTCTGTTAAAGGTCCATGACAATTTCATGAGTCCAGAAATTATTCGAATAAAATCTGCGAAAGCGAATGCCTATGAATTGTTATATAATTTTGAACCCGCACTTGAAATATATAATGAGGTTCTTGGTGAACTAGAATCATCAAATTACATTGACGAAGAAATTTGGGTTTTGATATCTCTTGCGAGAGTCTATGAAACAGTAGGTAAGCCAGAACTGTGTAAGCAAAGTTTAGACAAGGCCTTTGATCTTATGAGTACTCATGATAAGCCCGCTAATCTTTCTAGATATTATGTAAGGCTGGCTTCCTATCACAGAATCTACGAGGATAAATCTCTTGCTCTAGCTTATGCCAAGAAAGGAGTGGAGTTAGGACGGCAAGACGGAGTCCCCAGATCGGTAGCTGATGGAAGTCTTGTTCTGGGAATCTTAACCCCTGACTTTGAACAGTCTATTAGTCATTTTAAAAATGCTTCAAATGGGTTTGAGGCCTTGGGAGACTTTATAGGGGCTAATTTCCAGGAGCTGAATATCGCATCTAAATACGTGGATCGCGGTGAGTATGACTTTGCTTTAGGTTTGATAAACGATATCGAGAGCTTTGTAAATACAATCCAAGACAACGATAGAATTTACTATCAATTTAAAATTATAATTTCTGGAATTAAGGAGGGGGTATTTGAAGAACTAAGATTAAAAGATAGTCTCATAGCTGCGCTTCGGGAAAACAACAAATACAGTAAACTATTTGGTGCATTGGTTAATCAGGAAGAAATAGATTTTCTGATTTTGGAAAATACCTTAAGAGGTGAGAAGGTGAAGCTTAGAACGGCTAATAAGGTGAATGAGCTTTTATTTGCGGGTGTTATTACGCTTGTGGTTTTGTTAGGTTGGCTTTCTTTCTATTATCTTAGAAATCGCACACAGAAACAGAAGATTCAGGAGCAATCGGCGATTATTATGGATCAATATGACGAAGTGCAAAAAGTGTATAAATATCAGTCAATGATTCTCAGTGAGGTGCATCATCGCATCAAGAATAATTTACAATTGATAGCAAGTCTTTTAACCTTGCAGAAATCTAAATCTTCAGACCCCATTATGGAGGACATGTTTGTGATGCTTGATGCTCGGATATCTTCAGTATCACTGATCCATGAGCAACTCTATAGTACTAAGGAGTTTGACAAAATAAATGTGAATGTATATATAGGAGCTTTACTCGGTAATTTTAATTCTCTACTTTCTGGTGAAAACATTAGTATGCATTATGATATACAGCCTATAGAGCTTAATCTTGAAACTATAACTCCCCTTGGTTTGATTTGGTCAGAGCTCTTAACGAATTCTATCAAGAGCAACGTCCATAAAGAAGATTTGAATATTTCTATCTCTCTTTCTGAGAGAGATGGTGTCTATGAGATGGCTTATCGAGATACTGGGATAGGTTACCCTCACGGTCGTTTAACCCCTGCTGCTAGTGGGATAGGATCCATAATTATAGACAGTTTAGTTAGGCAGTTAGCGGCAAAATCTAGATCTTTCAATGATGAAGGCGCACACTTCGTTATTTCATTTAAGGAAAAAACTTTATCACCACTATGAATCGCATCAACGTTCTAATAGTAGAAGATGAATTATTAATAGCAGAAACAATAAAAATATATTTACATCAGAGAAATCACATATGCGTCGGGATAGCCATATCTTATGATGAAGCGGTAGCATTAATTGATAGCGTGAAGCCAGATGTAGTTCTTGTAGACATTAGGTTATATGGGGAGAAGTCAGGGTTAGATGTTGCTCGATATATTAAAGAGTCAAAAGATAACTTACCATATATCATCGTCTCTTCACAATTTGATAATCAATATATCGAAATGGCGATGCGAGCTGGAGCCGCAGGCTATATCACTAAACCGCTCGTGAAAGAAACGCTATGGTCTAGCTTAGAATTAGCTGTGCTCAAGGCCGAGGATAGGAGAGAGGAAGAGTATATTGATATAAAGATTAATCATGGGTTGCAACGGATAAAGATATCCGAGATACTCTATATCAAGTCTGATCATGTATATGTTGAGATAGTGGGAGTATCTTTCAAGTACTACGCTCGATATGCGCTATCTGAGTTGCTTGATATGTTGAGTAACGATGACTTTCTGAGATGCCATAGATCATACATCATTAATACGTCTAAGATAAAAAGATACACAGCATCTAGGGTTTTCATCGACGAAGTACCGGTACCTATCAGTGCAAAATATAAGGATGAGGTTTTGTCAAAAATTTAATCATTACTGATTCTTCAGCGTGCAGATTGATATCCGCCAAGCACTCCTTTTTTAGAAAAGACAAACTGCCAGAGATGATTTTGACGTGTACGGAAGGTGCCAATAAAGGAATTCAAGTAGTATTGCCACATTCGATAGAATCTTTGGTCGTATTTGTCTTTTAGACTGTCCCAGTTTTTTTCGAAGTTCTCCCGCCATGCCTCTAATGTTAGTGAGTAGTAATGTCCGAAGTTGTGAACATCTTCACAGATATATAATTTATCTGCAGCTTCAAAGACTCTCTCCATGGATGGAAGCTCGCCGTGGGGGAAAATATATTTTTCAACCCAAGGATCTCCGGACGAACCAGATCTCCGACTAGCACCTATGGTGTGAAGTAGAAATAGTCCGTCATCCTTTAGTAAGCTTTCTGTTTTCTCAAAGAACTTACGATAGTTTTGTTTGCCTACATGTTCAAACATTCCTATTGACACAATATGATCATACTGACCTTCAAGTTCCATATAGTCTTGGATGATCGTATTAACCGATAGCCCCTTAGCATTGTCATTAGCGTACTTAGCTTGCTCTTTAGATATCGTTATACCTGTGCACTTAGCGCCATACTTTTCGGCAGCAAAATTCAGAAAACTGCCAAATCCAGAACCAATATCTAGTATATGATCCCCTTCTTTGATTTTGAGCTTGCGACAAATTAAGTCCAGCTTATTTTCTTGTGCTTGATTGAGGTTTTCGGCGTCCTTCCAGTATCCACATGTATAGGTGAGGCGTTCATCCAGCATTTTTTGATATAAGTCGTTGCCTATGTCATAGTGTTCCTCTCCAACCTTATAGATCTTTTTGCGCTGTAGGTTGAATAACATACTTTTTAGCACTGTGACAAGGACTATGGGGTTGTTCTTAAGTTTAGATTCGATATCTACACTGAGTATACGGGTAAAGAATTCGTCAAGTGCCTCGACATCCCACCAGCCGTCCATATAAGATTCTCCGGCTCCAAGAGTCCCTTTGCCCATTACCCTGTTATAGAAGTCCTCGTTATGTACTTGGATGTCCCAAGGTCTATCCCCGTCGATCTGTATGTCTGCTAGATCAAATATCTCTTTCAGTGTGTCCTTAGCTGCCATTCTTATATATAAAACAATCTAGGCACCATAATAGGGCGATTATATCATAATCAACAGAGAGTGTCGACTTAATAATGATATGTTGGATTGAACGCCGATGAATTGCCTATAAATATGGGATATTCTGTGCCTTGGCGCTGTTGAACTTCTAGTGGTATCCACTAGATTCTTCATTTACATATGTTAAAATCACATATAAGTCTTTTTTCGATAAGTAATTGGTATTTTTGTGCTGTTCTAGTGTATTTACCTGCGAGTACCCCAAAGAATCTCCCAATAAATGTATAGGACAGCTGTATTGCAGCTCAAATATTATCATAGCATCACTAGTATAGAGATATTATGACTATATGACTTTGCGAATGCCCCAACCACCCATTTTTACTAAAGAGTAAATAAAACCTGAAGATGGTAAATCTAAAATCCCTTGTACTAACTTACATATTGGTAAGTTCTATTTTGTGTTTAACTGCACAACAAACCATCACTGCAACCTTCACTTCTACCATGGACGCCACTATATTTAGTGAAGTTCCCGATGGAGCTAATGGTCATGGTAATCTACTCGTCGGCAGAACCGATGACTCCAATTTACGTAGAGCACTCATTCAATTCGATATTGTGGGCATTCCATTGGATGCCAATATATTGTCAGTTTCACTTGAAATCAATGGAGACAGATATGACGCTGATG
>CAYYBR010000041.1:0-22174 GCA_964470035.1 uncultured Saprospiraceae bacterium | reverse complement strand
ATGAGTAGTGCCCCGAAAAAAATCATCGCAAGCCAAAATCGCACATCTCTGTGTATGCTTGGTTCGTCGTGCATCATAGCTGAGTTTTGGTCGGTCATGTAATGTATTCACCATAAGTAGTTTTTGTGCTTTTGAGTAATCAGCATTATAGCCCTGTTCCCACCTTCTCATTAGCCTGTGAGTCTCGAACGATACTTAGAGTGATTATTGGTTATGCTAAGAGAGAGGCACAAACGATGCCATGGCAAAAACCCTACATATGATCACTACTACTTCAGAAGTAGATATAAGTAGTAGTATTTAGCATGATGAATTTATGTTATCTATATCTGCTACATTATCAGCGCTTATCACTTACTACATATAGCATATGTATATAGTGCGTAACAATATCACACTGATAAAATACCACTTTTATTTAGATGGCCCTAAGTGTCTTTTCACTTCCGTAAATAAGGATTGAGTCGTCATATCTTCTTCCAGTAAGCAAGAAGCCCCTTCATATTGATGCACGATCTTCCCTAGATATAGTTGCTCTGGTTGATATCTGCTAGGTATATATATGGCTTTCTTCCGAAGCACATGAAGGTCCATGATGGTACTGAATCCTGATCTAGCGATAACTAATCTTGTCTCTGTGAGAAGTGGCTCTAACTCATCAGTATTTAAGAGATCATGAACTACGATGGAAGACCCATCTCGAGTCATAGATTCTGGCCGAGGATTTGAAGTACCTCTTACCAGTTGGACTTTATATCGATCTTGACTACTGAGTATGTCATATAGTTTGGACTCGAGCTGAGTTCGATCTGGTTCGACACCGGACAAGAGTACCAGTATATCTATACTCTCTTGTTGATCATGATGCCTTACTTTATCATCGAATCTCGACAATGGACCAATGAACGTCTTGGGTATAGGTAAGACCATATGTGTGAGTCTCCCACTCAACTGTTTTGGCTCTTCAGGATAGTCAGGTATCCAGCATTCGTCGAATCTTGCTATAAATCTTGACTGAACGTAAGATGCAGTCTTTCTTATGATCCCAGAATTAAAAGGAATCACAAGCTGGTGGGCCATAAAGATGGATCGGACCTGGTCAGATCTAACACCAAGTCGATGGTCCGAGATGATGAGATCTATTGATCGATCATTGAGTATCTTTTTTGTTGCGGTATATTCTGCATTGATAGCAGTACGAGACGAGGTCAAGTGGTCTATATAGGTGAAGATATGTGGCTTTCCTTCGTATGATATATCGTATGAGGGCAACTCATGCATGATCATACCTGGCAGCTCTTTTTTTAACCATCGTAGAGCTAGTCCATCACTCGCAACTTCTATGTGATTCTTTTGAGCAAGATGATTAATCAACGGGATACATCTGGATGCATGGCCGAGACCCCATGATAGCGGAGCGACTAATATCCGTCGATCAGAAATATCTGGTAGTAAGTCAGTCACCGCAGAAAGATACTACGCACAGGCAAGTATCATCTAGTCAAGCCTTATCTCATCAGATTTCTGGTCAAAGAAGTTATAGTTATTAAGTGCAAGGTTTGGATCAGATTGAACATTGATCCATTTGTTGTACTTCATAAACCATCTCATCCTCAGACTAGGCCATCCTTTAGTTACATGGGATTTTACGTAAGGATGAGTTATGATGGTAAGCTTCGTTTTAGGTCGCGAACCAAAAACGATATCTAGATTTCGTTCGATATCATCAGTGACAAGTAGGCTTGGTGTTACAGACCCTGTGCCATTGCAGCTTGGACAGACTTCTGCTGTCTTGATATTGAGCTCTGGTCTAGTTCTTTGTCTAGTGATCTGCATCAAGCCAAACTTCGTCAGCGGGAGTATGGTATGCTGAGCTCGATCTGAAGACATCGCTTTTCTAAAGGCTTTTACCAGCTTCGATTTATTGTCTGGGACACGCATATCGATGAAGTCGATGATGATTATCCCTCCAAGATCCCTGAGCTTAAGTTGTCTCGCTATTTCTTCTGCGGCTTCGAGATTAACAGAAAGTGCAGCACTTTCTTGATCCATCTTCTTAGTCTTTGGACCACTATTTACATCGATGACGTGCATAGCTTCTGTATGCTCGATGATAAGATACGCACCACTCCTCAGCGTAAGAGACTTCCCAAAAGAAGACTTGATTTGCTTAGTGATACCAAAGGTCTCAAAGATGGGGCGCTTCCCATGATAGTGATTAAGTATCTTGACTTGGTCTTTTGCTATGGTACCCAGATACCCTTTGAGATTGTGGTAAGTCTGTTTGTTATTAACAACAATCTTTTGGAAAGAGTCATTCAAGATATCCCTTAGGATTGTCTCTGTCTTTTCAAGCTCCTTCAGTAAGAGCTGATATCTCTTGGCTTCTTGTAGTTTCTTATGAATCTGATCCCACTTCTCCATGAGCACCATGATATCTTCATGGATATCCACTACTTTCTTCCCTTCTGCTGCAGTCCTTACTATAACACCAAAGTTTTTGGGTTTGATACTATCTATAAGGTTCTTAAGTCTCTTTCGCTCATCCTCAGATGGAATCTTTTTAGAGACGGCTACTACATTCTTAAAAGGGCTGATGACTACATATCGTCCTGGTATGGTGAGCTCACAGCTCAGACGAGGACCTTTAGTGGATATGGGTTCTTTTAGTACCTGAACAAGTAACGGGTCTCCTTTCTTGAGTACTTGCTCGATACTTCCACGCTTATCGATATCCTTTGGTATCTGGAAGGTATCAAGCTTGGAGTCACTGATCTTTTTCTTGATTACTCCAGAGGTATACTTTGTAATCGAGGATAACTTGGGACCACAGTCGGTGTAATGAAGGAAGGCATCCTTAGGGTGACCAATCTCAACGAAGGCGGCATTTAGACCAGGCATCGTCTTTTTGATTGTACCTATGTAGATATCACCTACATTAAAATCATTACCTAACTTTTCTTTGTGAAGCTCTACGAGCCTACGATCCTGCAGGATAGCTATGTCAACCTCTTCTCCTGTAGAATCAATAATTAATTCTTTCTGCATAAACGGACCTATCTAGATCTCAGCACAGTAAGTGCTTGAGTGACAGTCACTTCAAAATCAGGAGGGAGATAAAATTACTTGAGTAGGTGAAGAAGCTTGAGGACTTCTCTTATCTATAACTGGATGGTCGATGAAAACTACTTAGTAACTGCCACTTATATTATAAAATGGTTTGAAGAAGTAATCTAGGATTACTTCTTCTTCTTGTGTCTGTTTTTTCTAAGTCTTTTCTTCCTCTTGTGAGTAGAAATCTTGTGTCTTTTTCGTTTTTTACCGCAAGGCATATATTATTTCTTTATGTTTTTAGTCTTCTTAGACTTATAAATCACAATTTGACGCATAAAGTTCCATCTTGGAAACCTCACCTTTTGCCTGATATAATTGTGCTAAAAGGCAATTAGTCATTCGATTTTTTGGCTCAAGTGTCAATGCTCCTAACAATCTTTGCTCGGCTTTATCGAACTGATTAGTTTGGAGTGCAAATCTCGCTATATTATTGATGACAGGCACGTTTTCGGGAAAGTTTTTATTGAGATCTAATAAGAGCTTTACACCTCTCATAGGGTTGTCAGAAGGTGGGTTTTCGGCAAGGATGATCGCCCTATTGATCTGATAGTCGATCTGATCTGGTGCTAATGAGATGGCATTTTCGAGCGCCTCAAGAGCTTTGTTAAGGCACAAAGACTGTTCTTTTTCTTTCGCCGATCTCTTCACACAGATGCCATAAGTAGTACCTGCTATGGCCCAAGATTCTGGATTATTAGAAGCTTGTGCTACTTGTTCTGCATAATATCCCGCTATACCAATCTCTCCAGCATCGTACCAAACTGATGAAAGATCTTTATAGATATCCACCTTTTCGTCCTCAGCAGCTTCTCTTAATTCTGATTCTAAGATTTGTATCCGTGCCTTATTATTAGATGATAAGGAGGCCGAGGCTTCGAGCTTTAGAGCATTTACATCAGTGGACTGAAGATTAAAAGCTCTTGTTTTTTCTCTCTCTATGAGCTCATTGGGCTTAGTCCTCATGGCCAGCAAGACCAAGAAAAAAATTAGAAAGCCTAGGATTGTAAGAATGTGAGATTTCTGCAGCGCCATACTGATTAGTCTGCTACTTCATCTTTAGGTAAAGAATGTACAGAATCCTTTACTTGGTCTACAAATATCTTTGCGGGCTTAAAAGCAGGGATATAGTGCTCCGGAATTTCAAGAGAGACATTTTTCTTAATATGTCTACCTATCTTTTTTGCTCTCTTCTTGATGATGAATGATCCAAATCCTCTGATGTATACGTTTTCACCACTTGAAAGCGTCTCTTTGATCTCATTGAAAAATGTCTCCATTGATACAAGAACATCTACTTTCGGAACACCAGTTTTTTCTGAGATAAGATTAACGAGTTCAGCTTTCCTCATACGTCCATTAATAAGTTGGTTTCTAACAAGTTACGACTATACAAGTACGCAACTGAGTGGAACAAATTTCGCAATATTATTCACTTATCATAAATTTTCGCTCCTTTTTTTGAGCGAGTTACATATTGTTATAAATTATAATATGATAGCTTCGATTCTTTTTGTTATCTAGCGAAAAATTATAATTCTACTCCATATGCTATTATCAATGACGGGTTACGGAAAGGCTATAGACACCTTCAACGGCAAAACCTATAGTATCGACATCAAGACCCTCAATGGTAAGGCTTCGGATCTGCGACTCAAGTCACCTACTCGACTTAGGTCAAAGGAAATTGATCTTCGGAAGCATATTATGGATCGAGTGATGCGTGGTAAGATGGACTGTACCATCACTGTTTCAGGCGGTGAAAGTGACGTGGACTACAAACTAAACTTACCCTTGATAGAGGCTTATCTCCAACAACTTGAGCAAGTATCAATAAAACATGACCTCTCTGGCCAAGACCTGATCCAAACGATCATACGCATCCCAAATGTGGTACAACCAAATGACGAGGTTATAAGTGAAGAAGAATGGATCTTCATCACGCAACTATTAGACAAAGTCATCAACCACTTGGATGAGTTCCGAAAACAGGAAGGGGACTCTATGGCCACAGATCTTAAAGGTAGAGTGAAGCGAATCAAGGATTTACTAGGTGAGGTAGATGGTGTAGAAGAGAATAGAAAAAAGGATCTGCTTACCAAGCTTCAGAAAAATATCGAAGAGCATGTCCCGGCAGACAACGTAGATAAGAATAGACTCGAACAGGAAATCATCTACTATCTAGAAAGGCTGGATGTACATGAAGAAAAAGTAAGACTAGGACAGCACCTGATATACTTTATAGAGACTCTTGAGACTGCAGAAAAGAACAAAGGCAAGAAACTCAATTTTATCTCTCAAGAGATGGGAAGAGAGATCAATACCTTAGGTTCTAAGGCTCAGTATAGCCCCCTACAACAGATAGTTGTACAGATGAAAGTAGAACTCGATCAAATCAAAGAACAACTGGCTAACGTCTTATAGCAAGAAGACCTATCTTGGAGCAATATTCAGAGATATGCCCGCTTGTACCACTCATGGAATCAAGATCATCGTACAAACTAGGTACGAGCCACAGCACTCCGAGCCCAAGGATAAGAAGTATATCTTCAGCTATAGGATCATCATAACTAATGAGAGCGAAGAAGCTATACAGTTGCTAAGAAGGCATTGGTATATCATAGATTCTATAGGAGTGAAGCGAGAAGTAAAAGGAGATGGCGTAGTAGGTGAGCAACCCATCATCGAGCCTGGAGGGTCTCACACGTATGTGTCTTGGTGTCCCTTTGAATCAGATATCGGCATGATGAAAGGTCACTTCACAGTGGAGCAGATTACAGATGGTCAACTCAAAGATATCCGAGTGCCAGACTTTACGATGTGCGCTTCTCCTCGACTTAACTAGATCGTCACATCCTAACTTTCAGTTCTATTGCTTGATGTTTAGTCAGGTCTTTTACTACCCTAAAGTTATCGGCCGTTCTCTTAGCCATATATGATATGCCGACTGTGTTGGGAGTGGTCCATCCTTCATTATCAGCACGTATGATGACTATGTTCTCTTGACCAGGTATTAATTCAAAAAACACCTTCTTGCCCCCCTTTTCTAAAGAAACATTTTGTAGTACCCACTCACCGTTGAAGCTTACAGATACGCGATCTCCATCATACTTGAAATGATCAAATAAATCTAATTCTAACCAAGAGCTATCTGACTTGATGGATTCTGACATAATGATATTCAGTAGTGATGGTAGTGGTGTACTTTCCTCCTCGTCTTTTTCGACAACTATGTCAGCAAGAGCAGGTAGAGATGGTTTCTCTATCGTGCGAATATCAAGCTCTGGATCTATACTTTCATCTTCTAGCATCTCAAGGGGTATTCGCTCGGGGTAAACGATCTTGATATAGTGAGGTTCTTCAAGCAAATTAAGGACTGGCCAGTTATACTTTTTAAAAAACTCTTCTAATTTCCACACATACCCCGACCCATACTCATTAATCTTAGGAAGAAGTTGGTAGTTATGGACGTGATAACCATTGCCAAAGTGCTTATACTCATCTGATATCCCACTTCCATCCAAATATCCTTCGATATCAGAGACGAGTAATTCTATAGAGACTATAGCACCCTTAAGATCAGATCGCTCTCCAGCAGTTTCTAATTTGGCGATGCAAGCATTCAACCATTTCATTTCTTTTTTAATCTTACCCAAGTTATTAGCTACTCCACTACGGCTATCATCTCTAAGTTGGCGAACCAATTTTTTGATGTCATAATGAAGTTCTAAAAGTGCCGTATATATCTGCTTCTTTTCCTGTGGAAGGTCCTGATCATAAAAGGTCTCTTGATGAAGCTTTTCATATACCTTGATAGCATTTCTCACCTTATCATAGTTGTCTAGGGCTTTTTCGATCTCAGCATATATTCTCTGGATATTCTCAAACTGGTCTAAGTCTTCCTGTTCGATAATCTGGTCTAGCTGTCCTCTATCTTGGTTGAGAAAGTTGATTACACGGCGTGTATCTTCTATGAGTCCCCAGCTATTAAGTGGCATGGTAGCTCTTATAGGATCGGACTTTAACTCCTCATACAATTCTATAGGAGAGTCATTGCCAATAACAAGACTGTTATCAGCGAAAAGATTAGGCGGCAGATGCTTAGCAGTATTAAGTATACCTTCATTTGATGGAAGGTCTACATGCTTTGTTAGCTGACTATTATAATTCTCATAGACCTGAAAGACGATCACCATACGGTGTACCGTCTCGTTCAAGAACCGGATCTCTTTGTTCAGGTAATCTCTCTGTGCATCGGTCAAAGTCTGAGAAGACAAGGGAGACCATGCAACTACCATAGCTATAGCTATCATCCAAGATTTCATCATCTTTAGGTCTATCATCTACACAACAACTAATCGAAATTAGTAATTTCTTTAACGACCGATATGCACAAGTAGTACACTTATATCAGATGGCGAAACACCACTGATCCTGCTCGCTTGCCCAAGTGTGCGCGGTCGGATATCTGTTAATTTTTCGCGGGCTTCGGCTGAAAGTGATTGTATGACAGAGTAATCAAAATTATCTTTAAGAACAAGTGATTCTAGTCTCTCCATTTTTTCGACCATCTCTTTTTCTTTATTAAGATAGCCTTCATACTTGAGATTTACTTCTGCTGACTCTATATACGTGGTATCGTACTTCTTAAGTTGATCGTCAAGGTGAGGTAACACTTGCCTCAACTCTTGGATATGCACTTGCGGTCTTAGAAGTACTGACTTAAGCTTGACTTGCTGCTTCAAAGGAGCACTGCCCTGGAGTGCTAACCAGTCATTGATCTGATCAGGGGTTACTGATGCCTTTGTGATATACGATTCTATGTCCTTCATCGCATCTTGCTTGTGCTCGACTCTTTCTAATCTCTCTGAGAGACCTTGCATATCGATGGAGTCTGCAAGAGGAGTAAGCCTCAAGTCTGCATTATCCTGTCGGATCAATATGCGATACTCAGCTCTAGAAGTAAACATGCGATAGGGTTCTTTCGTCCCTTTGTTTACTAGATCATCTATAAGTACTCCGATGTAAGCATCTGATCTTTTCAGTACAAAAGGAGCTTCATCGTTGATCTTCAGATGGGCGTTGATGCCCGCCATCAGACCTTGACATGCCGCTTCTTCATATCCTGTAGTTCCATTGATCTGGCCTGCAAAGAAGAGATTCTTTACAAGTTTTGTTTCTAGATTTGACCAAAGCTGCGTAGGAGGAAAAAAGTCATACTCGATAGCATATCCTGGTCTGAACATCTTCATGTTTTCAAAACCCGCTACCTTCTTTAAGGCCTTGTATTGCACATCTTCAGGTAGCGATGATGAGAATCCATTCACATAGATCTCACATGTATCCCAACCTTCAGGCTCAACAAACAACTGATGCCGATCTCTCTCAGCAAAACGATCGATCTTATCTTCTATCGATGGACAGTACCTTGGCCCTAGGCCTCGGATACGACCATTGAACATAGGTGATTTGTCAAACCCTTTTTTTAGCTCCTCGTGAACCTCTGGGCTTGTATATGACACATGACATGGTAGCTGCTTTTCAAGCGTACTGTCAGATACAAATGAAAATCTCTTTGGATCACTATCACCTGGCTGAACTTCCATCTTGGAGTAGTCGAGGCTACGACCATCTATCCTCGGAGGTGTCCCCGTCTTCATGCGTCCTGACTCGAAGCCAAGCTCTACAAGCTGCTCAGTGATGCCGGTAGCTGCCCTCTCCCCTGCTCTACCTCCACCAAGTTGCCTCTCTCCGATATGGATGATGCCATTGAGGAAAGTACCATTAGTAAGGACGACTGATCGAGCATTGATCTCAAGACCGATACTTGTGCGCACTCCTGTACACACACCATCTTTCACTATCAGCCCTGATACCATCTCTTGCCAAAAATCTACTAACGGATGTTCTTCGAGCATCTTTCTCCAAGTGCCAGCAAAAAGCATCCTGTCATTTTGTGCTCTTGGGCTCCACATAGCCGGACCCTTCGACTTATTGAGCATACGAAACTGCACAGTACTAACGTCTGTCACTCGGCCAGAATATCCATGAAGGGCATCGATCTCTCTTACTATTTGTCCCTTGGCTACTCCTCCCATAGCAGGATTACAAGACATCTGCCCTATCGTCTGCATGTTCATCGTCGCCAGTAGAACACGCGAACCCATATTTGCGGAAGCGATAGCAGCCTCACAACCTGCATGGCCAGCTCCTACAACTATGACATCGTATGTATCAAACATGGGTGCAAAACTAGTACCTATCTAGCTTATAAACAGAAGAGAGCTCATAAGTGTAACTGATCTATGAAGATTAACGTCTCGTAGAAAGAAAATCTGTATACTCCTTAACTGAGTTATATTAGACCTATGAAGTATATCCTCATGGCCCTCACAGTAGCAGCTTTGCTAGTTACTGGTTACTTTTCTAAGGAGTTATATGACGTGGTGCATGAACGTAAGGCCAAGATGGAAGACTATGCAGAGATCAATATGGTCAACTATGAGCTCTTTAACATGCAGCTCTGGAAAGACAAAGCCCTCGAAATCATAGATAGCGAGATAAGATCCTTTTCATTTTCTGAAGAAATGTATGAGGTACTGGATGATCAGATCCAAAGCTATGCACGTACTATCCATAGAACTTATATCGAAGAAGGCCAACTCACAGGCATTATCCTCGATGAGCTCAATGCCAATGGCACGGTGAATAAACTCTTCATGGGCATCATCGAAAAGCAACTACCAAACATCATCAAAAGTCTTAACCTCAAGCCACAGATACCAGCTTTAGCGGATCAAGTCGTCGGAGAGATTAGAGCAAATGAAGAGTTGATCAAGGGATATCTGCAGCAAGAGTTACTGCGACTGGTTTTAGATGAAGAAACGGGTAGGTACCTAGATCGCAGAGAGGCGATATACGCCAAGTATGATCAGACAGATTTAGCCTCTACCGATCAGTATCTACTAAGTGAGGTAGAAAAACTGGATCATCATATATCGACATCGATCATAAAAGTGTGCTTAGGGATCCTCGCTGTTATCCTGCTTTCTCTCCTGATGTGGAAGATGATTGGGTTTAATTATCTGATAGGGTTTCTCACTCTTGGATCTATCATGCTGCTGATCCTAGGTGTAACGATGCCGATGATTGATATAGATGCAAGAATCAATTCTTTCATCTTTCAGTTATTCGGAGAGCCGATAGAATTTGATGAGCAGGTCGTGTACTATCAAAGCAAGTCGATAGTCGAAGTAACCAAGACACTTTGGCAGGGAGGCACCTGGGACTTGAAATTAGTAGGCACCCTAGTCCTTTTATTCAGTATCGTCTTTCCTTTCTTCAAGCTTATACTCTCTGGTCTCTATATCTTAACTGACCGAGTACGAGAAAGTAGTTTTGCTAAAGGTGTCATCTTTCACCTAGGCAAATGGAGTATGGCTGATGTCTTTGTCGTAGCTATCTTCATGGCGTATATAGGATTCTATGGCATCATATCAACCCAACTCAGTGGGATAGAACGCAATCAAGGTGGCTGGGCCATAGAGACAGTTAACTATTCGAGATTGTCGCCGGGGGCTTTTTTCTTTACAGCATATACTGTATTGTCCATCTTTATAAGTGTTATGATTAATCGTCATGACAAAATATCCTCAGGCGAAAAGTCATAACTCTCGTATTATCACTTTCGTAAATATTAGGATTATATATATCTAAATTACCCCTCCCTATGGGAGAGATTCAACCCTCTTATCCCATATCTTTGCCTTGGTATGTTTTATAAATCCATCATCCAAGGCAGACTTTCTTTCGGTACCCAAAAAAGCTATGATAAGGTGGTAAAGATGTTCGAGTACCGCACCGAGACATACTATAAGGGAGATGTCATGCTACAGTTGGAAGATGTCTTCCATCCAGACAACCTCAGCCTAACAGTACCGCGATTCGTAGGTAATGTAACCGAAAAGAACTTTAAGAATACTGTCGACTTACTTACCTACTGTTCGCAGTTTGCAGTTGCTGGTTCTATGCAAGCGTGGATGATAGAAGAAGGCAAAGTACTCAATCATGCAAGTGTAGTGCCTGAAAGCGATAGAACTGTTGTGTCGCAGTTTAATAAGGGCGACAAGCTCTTCAGAGAAAAAGATAAGAACACCGAAGCTCTCGAAGCATTTAGCAAGACGATCGAGTCCTTCGAGAAGCATGCACAAGCATACGAGCGTCGAGGCTGGACGAACCTTAGATTAAAGAACTATAGCGACGCTCTATATGATTTTAATAAGGCTATAGCTATCGATGAATCTATAGCCTTTGCTCACTATGGCAAAGGCATCATATCGGCTAATGAGCAAAACACACAAGATGCTATAGAGTGCTTTACTCAGACTGTGAAAAAATCAGTAGCTCTTGAGTCAGTGCACTGGCGAGGACGTCTCAGAAAAGCGGAGTGTCTGATAGAACTTGAAGAGTGGGAAAAAGCTGCTTTTGAACTTAAGTTCTTCACCAAGCGTAAGTTTCCAGAATCCGACTCCAACTTCAGACGAAGACCACGAGCACTATCCATGTATGGCAAAGTACTCTATGAGTTAGGAGAACATCAAGAAGCTATAGATCATATCGATCAGGCAGTAGAACTGATGGATGAAGGCATGAAAAAGATGGATCTCGGAGAAGCTTTTTACTATCGCGCCTTAGCAAAAAAGGAACTAGGGATAAAAGACTTCGAGGCAGACATGAAAACTGCTGTACAACAAGGGTCGACTAAAGCAGCAGCTGTCCTAGCAGAATAGTTATATACACACCCTAAGTCCATCCTGCTGCGTTATTCTATTTTCAGTCGCTATATAACATGAAGAGTTCTTTACTGATTTTCCTCGTCATCACCTCATCGGTGATCATGATGTCATGCAAGACACAGCAAACTACTTTGGATTCCAAGTTACCCGAAAGGAAGCACTCTTCTCCTGTATACGATACTGATGAAGAGCTGATGAAAAGAGTAGTTAGATTTGAAAAAGAACTTGCCAAAGATCCTGACAATCTGGAAATCCAGCTTCAACTTGCGGCTCTCAACCAAGATCTGGGCCGAACAGATGAAGCTCTGCGATACATGATTTCTCTTGATGAAGCCGGCTACAAGGACGATCCGAGATTATATGGATCTATGGCTAACATCTATGCCAATCGCGCAGAACATAACCAGGCACTCGCCTACTTCAAAAAATTCAGAGCAAATGCTCCAGATAGCGAGGAACTCATTAAATCAATAGATGAGAAAATTGCACAGCAGGAGTTTATCATCGAACAAAAGTCTAATCCAGATATCATCGATCTCAGACCCCTTCCATCACCAGTTAATACTTCTAACTCAGAATATCTTCCACAATTCACACTGGATGAGCGCACAGTCATATTCACCAGAAGAATTCATGGCCAAGAGGACTTAGTCGAAGGAACATGGGATGGCGTAAAGTATAAGACACAAGCCATATCAGAACTGAACGGGCCTTTGAATGAGGGTGCTCACTCCATCTCTGCGGATGGTAACTATATGGTCTATACATTCTGTGATAGAAAAGCAGGTTATGGCAGTTGCGACCTATTTCGAACGAAAAGATCTAGTGATGGAACATGGTCAAAACCTCAAAATCTGGGTGCTAAAATTAATACAGAGTCCTGGGACTCTCAGCCTTCTTTAAGCTCAGATGGGAAGTTTTTATTCTTCGTCAGCAGGCGCTCTGGAGGCTTTGGAGGAAGTGACATCTGGGCAAGTAAAAGAGATAAAAACGGTCGCTGGGGAAAACCCATCAATCTAGGTCCTAGTGTGAATACGGCTGGCAATGATGAATCCCCATTTATCCATGCCGATGGTAAAACCCTCTACTTCAAATCTAATGGTAGACTTACCATGGGAGGATCGGATATATATAAAACGACCTTGAAGGAAGGTAAGTGGACCGAACCTGTTCATCTAGGGAGTCCTATAAATACAACGGGTGAAGATGGAAACCTTGTGGTCTCTCTAGATGGTACGAAAGGATACTATGCTACTGATAAATATGAGGGAGTACAGTCCGATCAGCTAGATTTATATGAGTTCGATCTGCCACTTGCTTATCGACCATCACCTATGACATTTGTCAGAGGAAGAGTAACGGACCTTGATTCTGGCTTTCCGATATCTGCAAGAGTAAAGATCACATACCTAGATGACTCCAAGTATAAGACATACTATCAGACCGATGTAAATGGAAACTTTTTAGCCGCTGTACCTGTAGGAACACCTACTCTACTTCATGTTTCTTCAGAAGGATACGCTTTCTACTCTGATCACATCTCATATCCTGAGGTCAGATATAGCGTAGATCCTTATGCAGTAGATCTATCTCTTGAAAAACTCCAACCAGCTACAACTACATCAGAAGATGTGGAGATGGAGCCTATAGTTTTGAACAATATCTTTTTTGAGACAGGAAGTGCAGCCCTTCTTTCTTCTTCAGATGAAGAACTCAGTACGGTTTACCAACTTTTACAAGACCAACCATCCATAACTATAGAGATCATCGGCCATACCGATAACGTGGGTTCTGAACAGGACAATCAAAGTCTATCCTTAAGAAGAGCAGAAGCTGTCCGTCAGGCCATCATAGATCGAGGTGCAGATGGCACAAGAATCTCAGCAGTAGGTCTAGGAGAAACAAGTCCAATAGATACCAATAATACAGAGGAAGGAAGAGCTCGTAATCGAAGAACTGAACTAGTCATCATCAACTAAGTATTTGCGTGGCAAGAAAGAAGAGGGTCATAGAAAATGTGGAAGTCATAGACATAGCCGATAGAGGTCATGCTATAGGTAAAACTTCTGAAGGAGAGATCGTCATCATCATGGATCAAGCCGTGCCCGGTGATCAGATCAACTTTATCTATACGAAGAAAAAGAAAGGTCTTAAACATGGGCTTATCGAGAGTTATATCTCTCAGTCCCAATATCGAGTTGCATCACAGTGTAGTCACTTCGGGACATGCGGCGGATGCAAGTGGCAACACTTTGACTATACCCAACAACTTCATCATAAAGAGAATAGTGTAAGGCAATCTATCCGCCGGATAGCAAAAGATGATGAAGAAAAAGTAGATTCCATATTAGGCGGAGAAGACTTGTATAATTATCGCAATAAACTCGAATACAGCTTTGCTAGTAAAAGGTGGCTAACTATAGAAGAAATCCGATCAGGAAAAAACTTTGATCACGAGCGAGGACTGGGATTTCACATATCTGGCGCTTTTGATAAGGTGCTCAACATAGAGCAATGCCACCTCCAGGATGACTATTCTAATACGATTCGCAATACGCTAAGAGATCTGGCGGCTAAACATGATTGGTCATATTATGATATCCGCAATCACAAAGGCCTTCTGCGCAATATCATGGTCCGCAACAGTAGTCTGGATCAGTGGATGGTTACAATCATTTACGGAAGTGATGACTTAAAAAAAATAGAAGAGGTCAATGCCGCTCTACAAGCTGCACTCCCAAAGGTGGATAGTTGGCACTATATCATCAACCTCAAAGCAAACTCCAGCATCGCTGACCTTGCATCAAGACATATATCCGGGCCAACGCATATAGAAGAGCAACTTGGAGAGATCGTGTATCGGATCAGCCCAAAAAGTTTCTTTCAGACAAACAGCAAACAAGCTAAAGTCCTCTACGATACGGCAGTCGAATTAGCAGACATCCAAGGACACGAACTCGTCTATGATCTATATACAGGCACTGGAAGTATCGCCCTCTACCTGGCCCAATCCTGTAAGCATGTCGTAGGTATCGAAGTCATCCCCGAAGCTATCAATGATGCCGTCGTCAACGCTGAACGCAATGACATATCTAACGCAACTTTTTTAGTTGGCGACGTCAAAGACGTACTCGATCCTACATTTGAACAAAGACACGGTGCACCGGACATCGTGATAACCGATCCGCCAAGAGCAGGTATGCATCAAGATGTTGTTGACACTCTGCTGTCTTTAGCATCACCTAAAATCGTTTATATCTCATGCAATCCATCTACGCAGGCTCGTGATATACTTTTACTCAAGGAAAAGTATGATCTCCAGAAAGTAGTGCCCGTCGATATGTTTCCCCATACCAGTCACATCGAGTCGGTTGCCTTGCTTACATTGCGATAGAATTTACAAGTAGTATGAAGAGACTGTTAGTAGTCATCTTTATCTGCCACAGTTTGATGGGCTTCAGTCAAAAGGACAGCTTAGTATACGATCCTTTATTACTTGAAGAGGTCGTGATATCAGACTTCACTGCAGATAAAAAACTTAAATCATCCATCAGCTTATCATCTATAGCCTCACCTGCCGATGTGCAGCTACAAGGTGTAGCGTCTACACTACAGAACATACCAGGCATATTTGCAGATGCTTCTACGGGGGAAGTTTTTTCAAGAGTATTTGCGAGAGGCATATCGCTTAGTGCGGAAGATGATATAGGTTGGTACTACTTGTCACTACAGGAGGATGGGCTCCCTATATCAGCAGTACAGTACAATCAGTTTTCGCCTGACTTTTTCTTTCGGCCTGATGTCTCTCACGGAAGACTCGAAGTTGTCAAAGGAGGGAAGTCCAGTGTCTTGGCTCCAAGCGCCCCTGGTGGTATCGTGAACTTCATCTCAGAGCGCACGCCCTCTAGCTATGCTACCCATGATCGACTCACAGCAGGTGTATACGCTAATGGGCGGCCATTCATCCGTGTAGAAGGATTTTCTGGAAGCCAGATAGGGTCGTCAACTTGGTCATATGACTTCGCTTATCTCTATCGCCACGATCAAGGACCTCGCAATATAGATTATGCGCTGAATGATGGCGGACAACTTAAAGCTGGCATCAAAAAGAGAATTAAAAAGGGCATAGTATCGCTAAAGTTGAAGTGGCTCAATGACAAGGTCAATAGATATACCGGTGTCGCTGCTCAAGATTGGGATAATCCTACTCCAGCCTTTGGGCAGAGCTTTCAGGAAACCTCTTTACTACCTCCTTCTATCGAGGGTGGCGCGGTGATCGATCCCCGCCTTATCAATAGCTCTAGCAGTAATCTCACCACCTTTGATCCTGCCAATGGCATCCGCACTGGTGAAGTCGCAGCGACGCTAGGTCTTGATATAGGTCTAGGTGATTGGCGACTTACTAACAAGCTAAAATACTCAGCTAAGCGTATCGACTGGCAGACTGCCATAGGAGGACAATCACTTGGTCTTGAGAACTTCCTTACCTACTTTGTAAGTGGTGATCCTTTTCCGCTTGGCACTGTGAACTTTACGGATGTATCTAGTGGTCAGCAGTTGGCATCTGTAGATAACTCTGGCGCATTTTTGGCATTTCAGGGTAGTACTCCGTCATTCAGTTATCTAGCGGGGTCCTTGCCCAATGATGCTATCCTTGGCAGTGGAGCTTGGTACAAGGACGATAGCATAGATGAATGGATGAATCAGTTGACATTGCAACGAAGTTGGGCTGATGTGGATCTTACAGTAGGTTCTTTCATCAGCAGGAGTGCTGTTGATATCCTTACAAGCGCCAGCTTTATATACGCCACCTATGAGCCTGAACCTCGTCTACTATCTGTCACACTTACTGATGACAATGGCAATACGCGACCGCTAAGTAATACACTAGGCCTGAGCAATCTAGGTGGTCTTTTCTATGAGGGTGCTAATATCACAGCTAGTCAGTTTAGCCTCTTCGCTGATGCTGATCTTAACTTAACTTCATCACTTAACGTAAATGTTGGCCTTAGATATGAACGTATAGGTCACGATGGCACACGCGACCGCTTTGCACAAGCTGATGGGCTGAGCACCCTAGCAAGGTCAGGTGAAGACCTTATCGATGCCAGCTATGACTATCTGAATTATTCGATCGCAGCCGAGTACCAATTTTCTAATCAAACATCATCATTTGTAAGATTCTCACAAGGGCACAAAGCGCCGGAGTTAGATTATTATATCAACAACTTTACAAACCAAGACTTTCCTCCTGAAGATCCACCCGTACAATCCATCCAACAAATAGAAGCTGGTGTGAAACACAAGACCAAAGATATGAGCCTTGCGGGCACATTCTTTCTAAGCAACTTGAGCGACGTAGCATTTTCTAATTTCGTCTTTGACGATGTGATATCACAAATCTTTTATACGCCCACCCAATTTAATAGCAGCCGAACTATCGGACTAGAAGTAGAATGGGCTGCAGCTCTCACAGAACATATAGGACTGAACCTCTCAACAACAATTCAAAATCCAGTACTTACAGAGTTCACTCTATTTGATGCTAACGAGACTATAGACGCGGCTGATGATAGAACAATAGATTTTTCTAATAACACCATCCCACACAATCCAAGTTTCATGGCCAATGCAGGCTTGACTTATGATCGTCGTGACTGGTATGCTGGAGTACGTTATAACTTTATAGGAAGTCGATTTGGCAATATTGAAAATGCTTTTAGACTTCCTAGTTATGGCACCGTAGATCTTGATATAGGATATGCACTGAGTGATCAGTTCTCTTTGGGCCTTAGGATTAAAAACCTACTCAATAGTGGCGGGCTCGCTAATTTCTTTGGACCCAATGAATTTGGAAGTAATAGCGATGCGGCGACTGCTGAGTTTATAGCTGCTAATCCCGATGAAAGCTTTGCGGTTTTTCCTATTAGTCCACGAGCGGTGTATTTGAGTGTGGATTATCGATTTGGGCGGTAGTCTGAGGTAAGACGCAGTGGTATATAGACTATCTGTGCATGTGATATCTGCGCATCCTAGCACCATTTTGCAGCCTCTCCGCACATTTTAGGAACGAATAATGTGTTGTAGCGCACATTATTGGAACGAATAATGTGCGGACCACTCATGGGAAGTACAGGCTGAGGGCACAAATATTTTGGCTTCTGGTTTAAGAATTCTGGCTAAATCAGTTTCCTCCCAAGTAAATGTAATAGCAGAAATAGTATCATGCAACATATCTGCATAAAGATGAAACCTCCTTCCTTTTTATGAAAATCTGTTAATCATTATTACAGATTATTAAAGGTGATTGAAAACCCTTTTCTTGAGACGATCAATCTCAGAATGAATAAAATACTACTTACATCTGTTGCTATAGCGGTCGCTATCATCGGCTGGCTACTCTTCACTCTCTATCCCACTGGAGTCGCGGATACTCAAGAGTTCAGAACAGATCTTTTCAAAATCATCTTAGAAGTCGGGTTACTTGGTCTACTGGCCGTTTTGATAAAGTTTCTCATCGACGAACACAACAGTAAGAAAAGACTCCGAGAAGAGTCACTGACTGGACTACTCAACTCCAGACTAGATTCGTATAAAGATCTCTGGATGATAACAGCATTTTGTAACTGCTCCTCTCAGGAAAGCAGATGTGAAGTAAATGATCAAAAAGAGAAAAGCGACCCACGATGCAGATTCCAAACGAAAAAGGGAGATATCTATAAGGAAATGCGATCCTGGTATTTTGATCAAGGCAATGGTGTCTATCTCTCACATAAGTCCAAAAGCATTTATGACGAGATTAAAGATCTAGAGAAGGATGAAAAGATGATCGTCGATCTCTTCCAGAAGAATAATGATATCGATGTCTTATTATCACGACTCCGATCAAGCTTGAAGCATGATTGTGGTATTTATGATGAACAAGAACTTAAGAAAAGAACCGGCAAAAAATAAATTAATCCTACAATCATCAAATCCCACTAATCCTATTCAAGACAGATGAATAACGTCTGAAATAGGATCTTTAAGATTAAAAGCTGCATAAAGTCAATAATATCAGAACAAAAGAAAATCCTACAATCCGTAAATCCCACTAATCCTATTCAAGACAGATGAATAAGATAAAAGACTCCCTTACATATGATATCATCGGCTGCGCTATGACTGTACACTCTACACTTGGGGCTGGTTTTCTTATAACATCCATTATCCAGATAATAAAAATGTCTGAAATAGGATCTTTAAGATTAAAGGATGATAAGATTAAAAGCTGCATAGAGTCAACAATATCAGAACAAAAGAAAATCCTACAATCATCAAATCCCACTAATCCTATTCAAGACAGATGAATAAGATAAAAGACTCCCTAACATATGATATCATCGGCTGCGCTATGACTGTACATTCTACACTTGGGGCTGGTTTTCAAGAGGTAATTTATCAGAGAGCTCTAGCCATAGAGATGGGATTAAAAGGTATCTCTTACAGTCGTGAGATGGAGATGGATATCATGTATCGCGATCAGCAGATAGGAACAAGAAGAGTTGATTTCTTTGTAGATGATCGGATCATGGTAGAACTTAAGGCCGTAAGCACTTTAGATGACTCTCATCTCAACCAAGCCATGAATTACTGCCAAGCATATAACCTACCTGTTGGACTCTTGATTAATTTCGGATCCAAGAGCCTTGAGTATAAGAGAGTTTATAACATTCATCATGATGATAACACATCGTCTGAAATAGGATGAGTAGGATTAAAAGCTGATAAGATTATATTTTAAGTACACCATAGTCTATAATTCACATAAAAAAGAAATCCTATAATCCGTAAATCCTACTAATCCTATTCAAGACAAAAAAATCCTACAATCATCAAATCCTAAAAATCCTATTCAAAGACAGATGACCGCAGACCACCTCAGACAACTAGAATCCCGCCTTTGGACCGCCGCAGATGACCTCCGTGCCAACTCCAGACTCACCGCTACCGAATACTCTTTCCCAGTACTCGGCCTCATCTTCCTGCGTCATGCCTACAACAGATATGAACATGCTAAAAAGGAGATAGAAAAAGACCTACCCGTCCATCCACAAAGAGGCAGACGCGCTATCACCAAGGATGACTTCCTAGCAGCCAAAGCCATCTTTCTCGACGATCACGCCCAGTGGGACAACATCACTAACCTCCCAGAAGGAGAGGACATCGGCGAATATGTCAATGAAGCCATGCGCAGCATCGAAGAACACTATGATGTACTGGAAGGCGTACTCCCTAAGGATTACAACCTCTTCGAGCCCGACCTCTTACATAGACTCCTCCGTGTCTTCAATGATGATGCTCTACAAGATGTCGATGGCGATGTCTTTGGTCGCATCTACGAATACTTCCTCAACAAGTTCGCCATGACTGGTGCGTCAGAAGGAGGAGAGTTCTTCACACCACCTTCGCTTGTCGATACCATAGTCCGTGTCATCGAACCTACTCACGGCATCATCCTAGATCCTGCGGTGGGCAGTGCAGGCATGTTTGTCCAGACAGCACACTTCATCGAGGAGAAAGGCTTCGATAGTGCCAAGAAGGTCACCTTCTATGGACAAGAAAAAGCAGATCAGAATACCAAGCTTGCCAAGATGAACATGACGGTCCATGGACTCGATGGCGATATCCTCCAGGGCAATACCTTCTATGACGACCAGCACGACCTCGTCGGCCAGTGCGACTTTGTCATGGCCAATCCCCCTTTTAATGTAGATGGTGTAGATAAGAAAAAGGCTAGCGTCAAGACCGACCCTCGCCTCCCCTTTGGTCTCCCGCGCAATGACAATGCTAACTACCTCTGGATCCAATACTTCTATGCCTACCTCAATGAGACTGGTCGCGCCGGCTTTGTCATGGCTTCCTCTGCCTCCGATGCTGGACATAGCGAGAAGCTGATCCGCCAGCAGCTCGTCGAGACAGGAGCCGTAGATGTCATGGTCTCTATCGGCACCAAGTTTTTCTATACGCGCTCCCTACCCTGCTCGCTCTGGTTTTTTGATCGTGGCAAGACGCAGGATGCTGAGCGTAAGGAGCAGACCTTCATGCTGGATCTACGTGAGGTCTATCGCAAGGTGAGCTCCAGTCTCCATGACTTCACGCCTGAGCAGCTCGACCACATCCAGGCCATCATCGCCCTCTATCGTTGGGATGACACCAAGTACCATGAGTGTATCACTCACTATGATCATGAGATCGATCGTTTTATCGCTTCCGCAAATGACTCATACGCAGAGCTCCACGATGCTAAAGTGCCACTGCCGCCATACGTAGAGTTAGCTCCTGACAACCTCAACAACCAAAGCAAGGTCCTCAGCAAAGCCCTCAAGTCCTTCGAAAACCAACTCAAAGCGGACCTCAAGTCCAAAGCCGCCAAAGAAGACAAAGACCTCAAGTCATCCATCAAGGACACGCTCAAAGAGCTAGCACCGCTGTCATCTCAACTCCTCGCCGATTTCGACCAAGCTATATACTTCCACAAGTGCAAAGAATGGCTCTCCTCCCGATTCCCCGATGGCAAATATCAAGATGTCCCCGGCCTCTGTAAAGTCGTTAGCCGATCAGATATAGAAGGTCAAGACTACAGCCTAACTCCTGGCCGCTATGTAGGTGTAGCTCCACAGATCGACGAAGACTTCGACTATGAAGAACGCATGGGTGAAATCAAAATAGAACTGCAAGGACTCAATGATGAAGCAGTACAACTCGCACAAACCATACAGGATCATTTAAATGAGTTGGGGTTATGAGTTGGGTGGAGGTTGAATTAAGTGAAATATGTTCTGTAACAAACGGAGGCTCGTGGACAACGAAAGAATTTGTTTCTGTTGGTGTACCTGTAATTAAAGTATCGAGTTTAAAAGAAGATGGTATTGTCGATGACGAGATAGCATATTTACCCTATGACTATATTAGCTCTTATTCAGAGAAGATCGTAAGAGAAAATGATTTGATAGTTACTACAGTTGGTTCTCACCCACAATTAAAAAGTTCAGCAGCAGGACGCGGTTTTCGAATAAGTAAGGACAACGAAGGATATTTTCTAAATCAAAATATTGTCCTTTTAAAATCCAAAGACGAGGACAAATTAGATCAATGTTATTTAGCCTACCTCGGTAAGTCTCCAAATTTTACTCATTTCATCCAACAAACAGGAAGAGGAGCTGCTAACCAAATGCGAATACCCATAAGAGGTATTAAAAAATTCAAAATACCACTTCCCCCACTCC
>CAYYBR010000040.1:0-22280 GCA_964470035.1 uncultured Saprospiraceae bacterium | reverse complement strand
TAAGAGTAGCAGGTGATAATTGTACAGCTGACCAAGTATTGAACTTGACAGTAACGCCTAAGCCAGCGGATGCAGTGACAAGTATTACAATTTGTTCAGACGAGACGTATACATGGGCAGTGAATGGACAGACGTATAACACGACACAGAATGGACTGAGAATAGCAGGTGATAATTGTACAGCTGATCAAGTATTGAACTTGACAGTAACACCAAAGCCATCTGATGCAGTGACAAGTATTACAATTTGTTCAGACGAGACCTATACATGGGCAGTGAATGGACAGACGTATAATACGACACAGAATGGATTAAGAGTAGCAGGTGATAATTGTACAGCTGACCAAGTATTGAACTTGACAGTAACGCCTAAGCCATCTGATGCAGTGACGGATGTTACGATCTGTTCAGACGAGACCTATACATGGACTGTGAATGGACAGACGTATAACACGACACAGAATGGGCTGAGAATAGCAGGTGATAATTGTACAGCTGATCAAGTATTGAACTTGACGGTAACACCTAAGCCATCTGATGCAGTGACGGATGTTACGATTTGTTCAGACGAGACCTATACATGGGCAGTCAACGGACAGACGTATAACACAACACAGAATGGATTGAGAATAGCAGGTGATAATTGTACAGCTGACCAAGTATTGAACCTTTTGGTAAATGATCGTCCAACAGTTACGGCAACAGGTGGAGTCATTACTTGTGATGCAAGTTCTATTATGCTAAATGCAACTTCAATTGCACAACTTGTTGGATGGACAGGACCAGATGGTTTTACAAGTACATCACCTACACCAGTAGTAACAATAGCTGGAGAGTATATAGTAACTGTTAGATCATCAAGTGGATGTGAAGCGGAAGCATCAGTCTCGGTTACAACTGATCAAACTGCTCCGTCGCTTTCAGTATCTGGTGATTTACTAACGTGCACAAATACAGCAGTCTCATTAACTGCAAATTCCAACGCATCATCTGTGATGTGGACTGGGCCAAACGGGTACTCAAGTACATCTTTTAATCCAGTTGTTTCTGAGATTGGTACTTATACTGTCACTGCGATTGGAAATAATGGATGTAGAACTACCGCAGCATATATTGTCAGAGGTGATACAACACCACCAACTGTTTCTGCTGTGGGAGGTTCGCTTAACTGTACTAATACATCAGTATCGTTAACAGCAAATACAAACGGTAGTATTGTTGGATGGACAGGACCAAATGGATTCTCTTCTTCAGAGGCTTCTCCTATGGTAAGTATGGCTGGAGAATATATAGTTACGGTAAGAAGTACAACTGGTTGTGAATCGAGTGCAGAAGCAACTGTCGTCGATAATGTTGAAGTCATCACTCTAGGTTCACAATCGACAGATGCAACATGCGGCAGAGCTAATGGAGAAATACAAGTCACCGTAAGTGGTGGTACAGCTCCATATACATACTTGTGGAGTAATGGTGCATCTACGCAGAACTTAAGAGAATTGTCTGCAGGAGCATTTACAGTGATTGTCACAGATGCTAATGGATGTACAGCAACTATCACAGAAACGATAGAATCTATAGGCGACGATCTATCAGTCTCATTTGTTAATGTGAATCCATCATCTTGTTCGCTTGGAAATATCGGTACGGCATTAGCAGTACCTGACGGAGGGACTGCACCATACACTTATGCATGGAGCAATGGACAAACAACAGGGATGGCTATTGGTCTTGATGAAGGGACATATAGTGTAGAAGTTACAGATGCCAATGGCTGTGTTGTACTTGGGAGCATAACAATAGATGAAGAAGATGATTGTAGGGCATGTATAGGTGATTTTGCGTTCATTGATTTGAACAGAAATGGTATCCAAGAAGCCGGAGATGTAGGTCTCGAAAATGTTAGTGTGAAGCTCCTGAATATGGAAGGAGAGATTATAGAAGAGCAGCTCACTGATTTTGACGGATTCTATCTGTTTGATAATTTGAGATCAGGCCAGTATATCGTAGAATTTGGTACACCCGAAAATTACGCTGTCACACTTCCACAAAGAGGAACTGATGAGGAGCTTGATAGTGATATCAATATGGGTACAGGACAAACTCCCGTCATCACATTAGATGATAATGAATGCGTCAGTAATGTCGATGCTGGATTCTTTAGAACAGCGAGTATCGGAGATCAGGTATGGTACGATCATGACTGTGATGGTATCAGAGATGCGAATGAGCCTGGGGCAGATAATGTACGGGTAGAATTAAGAGGTGAAGACGATGAGATACTGGCCTCTACAGTTACCAACCCTGATGGAGCATATAGCTTTGTTAATTTGCCTCCTGGGTTATATTATGTAAGTGTAGCAGCTCCGGTTGGGTTTAGCTTTACTTCAGCAAATCAAGGTGATAATGACGACATCGATAGTGATGTAGACGCCATGGGTCATTCAGATTTGCTCACACTTGTGAGTGGTGAGTTTAACGCATCAGTAGATGCCGGACTGAAGAGTTTTGCAGATCTATCGCTGAGGAAGAGAGTTTCTAGATCAGTAGCTCTAGCTGGCGAAACTGTAACATTTACCTTGAGTGTAACTAATGAAGGCAACTTCCCAGCTACAGGCATAGTAGTGACAGATTACTTGCCTAATGGATATGTAAGTCCATCTAATTTTTCTCATGAAGGTAGAGTGAATGCTAACGGTGATGTAGTTTGGTCTGATATCACACTTAGATCTGGAGAGTCAATATCCTTGACATTTGATGCAATCATATCCGATGAAGATCCTATGACATTGGATCTCAGAAATAGAGCTGAAATAACTTTATTGGACCAAGAGGATGTCGATAGTGCCCCTGCGAATGACGATGGGGATCAAAGTGAAGATGACGAAGATGCTGTAGAGGTATCTATAAGTCCTTGTTCGTTGACTCTCTCTGTATCAAGTACTCCATCCATATGTGATTCTTCTACTGGAAGCGCTTCGGTAGATGTCCAAGGAGGGGTCGGACTTATAACATACAGTTGGTCTAATGGTGCAACTACAAGTAGTATCAGTGATGTGGCTCCAGGTACATATGTGGTTGTGGTTACAGACAATGAAGGTTGCTCGGTCACTGCTGATGTAATAGTCGATCAGTTAGGAGCTACGATGA
Source organism: uncultured Saprospiraceae bacterium (assembly GCA_964470035.1). Lineage (GTDB taxonomy): Bacteria > Bacteroidota > Bacteroidia > Chitinophagales > Saprospiraceae > JAJRXG01. The sequence continues at coordinate 19,133 of CAYYBR010000040.1, read as the reverse complement.
GCATAGACCTTGATATCACTAATGAAACTTGCAGAGGAAACGATGGTAGTATTGCTGCCAGAGTATCAGGCGGTCAAGCACCATATTCTTATGCATGGAATACAGGTGACGATGAACCGACCATCACACTCCTTGATTTTGGGGTATATGTACTCACAGTTACCGACGCAAATGGGTGCAGCGCGACTATCGAAGGTATAGTTGATCCTGCAGTGGGATGTTCTGGCTCCGGTATTGATCTAGAGTTGATCAAGAGAGTAAACATAGAAACTCCACAGCCGGGAGATACAATCAGTTTCCAGCTTACCATATTTAACGAAAGTGAAAATATAGCTACCGGTGTCGAGGTTGAGGATGTTGTTCCTAATGGATTTGAAGTTATCGCATCTTCTATCGGTGATGGAGGTAGACTTAACGGAAATATCATAAGATGGGATGACCTGACGATAGATGGGTTGTCTTTGATGAGGATAACATTTAATACTGTGGTTCTACCTGTAACTGAAGGCAGAGTATATAGAAATGTAGCCCAGATAATTAGGGCAGATCAAGATGATGTAGATAGTTCTCCTGACAACGATGACGGTGATCAAAGTGAGGATGATGAAGACTTCGCGGACGCCATGCCTGAGATGTCAGATGTTGCGCTATCCGTGACTGTAAGTGATCTTAGTCCTCAAGTAGGAGGAGATATAACTTATACCGTCACAGTTTCTAACGAAGGTACCAATCAGATTACTCAAGTGGAAATCACAGATTATCTACCGGTCGAATATTGTACGAACTTTAGAAACATCTCTAACAGTGGAATCTTCCTTGGTGACAGGATCGTGTGGTTAGAACTAAATCTAGCTTCCGGTGAAAGTATCGACTTGACATTTGATGCCACAGTATCTGGACGTGCGCTTGGTAAAACTGTTATCAACAGAGTTGAAGTGACTGATATAGCTCAGACTGACATTGATAGCGCACCAGATAATATGGATGGTGAGCCTATCGAAGATGATGAAGCCAGTGTATCCTTTATAGTTGGTGACGGCATTGCAGATTTAGAGCTATTGTTAGATATCGATAAACTGAGAGTAGGACCTAATGAGTTGGTAGAGTTTACCATCACGGTTATTAATCACGGTCCTGATCCAGCGTTTGGTGTAACAGTAGAAGATATTCTACCTGACGGATTTACTGATGTGACCAACTTGACTAATGGAGGCGCTATGGCTCAAAATAGGATACTCTGGACACTAGCAGAGATACCTGTTGATGACATGGTATCACTCACCTTTAATGCGAGAGCAGTTCATTTCCTCGATAGAGAGAGTGACTATAAGAATGTTGCTCAGATAACTGGTAGTGCATCTGGAGATCCAGACTCCACACCAAATAATGATGATGGAGATCAGAGTGAGGACGATGAAGACTCTGTAGAAGCAGAACTTGTCTTAGATGGAGGAGTATGTGTGGCTATTAATGCTCAAGTATTTCTAGAGGGACCATATGATGTTGATCAAGGTAGGATGACCACTACCCTCAGTAATCTTGGATATTTGCCAGGTCAAACGCCAAGTACTTTCTTCGGGATTGCGACAGAAGCTGGACAACCTTATGACCGATCACCATGGTTCCATTTTGGAGCAGAAGGGGACAACTTCATACAAGAAGATGAAGTAGTTGGACTAAATGCTAACTATCCATCGACTACAGTGGATTGGGTGTTAGTGAGCTTGAGAGCTGACGCAAGTGCAGAGTCGACAGTTGGTACAGTTACTGGATTATTGCAAGAAAATGGGGAGATTGAGTTTATCGAAGGATTTAACATCTGTAATCTTGATCCAACCGAGGACTACTATGTGGTCATCGAGCACAGAAATCACCTGATAGTGATGTCTCATATCGAAGTGCCTATAGTTAATGGTACCATCACATATGACTTTAGAAACCGCAATTCTTTCAGAAGAATCTTGGGATCAGGTCAGAAAGAGATTAGTCCAGGGGTATACTGTATGATCGCCGGCAATGGTGATCAGGATACCAGAGCCATAGACTCGCGGGATATAAACCCTAATGATCTAGCTCAATGGCTGATAGACAATGGCTTGTCAAGTGGATACTTCCTGAGAGATTTTAATCTGTCAGGTGATGTCAATGTAAGCGATAAAGGACTATTCTTAATCAATAACGGGTTATTCTCTGATGTGCCAGACTAGGAGTAAATAATACATAATCAAAACATTATAAGGGGTGTCAGTATGTTCTGGCACCCCTTTTTTCGCTTCCGCAAATGCTATAAAGCCTCTATGTTTGAAGAACTACTGAAAACGAGTTCTATGAACAATCAGAATAAGAGATACCTAATGACCTCATTTGTTGTAATGGCCGTAGGAGTTGTGCTAGGCGCATTTGGAGCACATGCACTTAAGGAGAGACTTACAGTGCATTATCTAGAAGTATGGGAAACCGCCAATAGATATCATATGATTCATGGCCTTGGCTTGGCCATCATAGCAGGATTACTTGCAAAAGAGGTTGCATCAAATCATGTTAGAAGGATATTTATAATGATGATGATGGGCCTTATCTTATTCTCTGGCTCTCTTTATATCTTAAGTCTTGCTGATCTGATAGGTATGCCTCAATTGAAAATGATGGGTGCCATTACACCGATAGGCGGGTTATTATTCGTCGCGGCTTGGATCTATGCTGCTTGTAGCTTGGGGACAGCGATGAGATCATAGCTGCCAGTCGATTTTTTTCTTACCCATCTCAGATAAAAGGTGGTTGGTCTTTGAAAAATGAGAACAATCGGCAAATCCAGTTCTTGCTAATGGGGACGGATGTGCAGCGATCAAAACATGATGTTTCAGTTGATTAATAAGAGGTAATTTGCTTTGAGCAAATTTTCCCCATAAGATGAAGATGATTTGCTCTTTACTTTTCGACAAGTGTGATATGACTGCATCTGTAAATTGTTGCCATCCTATTTTCCTATGTGATCCAGCTGATTTGTGCCTAACAGTGAGCATGGCATTGAGTAGCAGTACTCCTTGCTCTGCCCACTTCGTAAGATCTCCGTGATCAGGTATATCGCACCCTACATCACGATGGATCTCTTTATAGATATTCTTCAGCGAAGGAGGAACTTTCACCCCACGAGGAACCGAAAAGCACAAGCCCATGGCCTCACCAGGATTGTGATATGGGTCTTGACCTAAGATCACCACTTTGACCTGATCTGCTGGGCATAACTCGAATGCCTTAAAGATCAAAGGACCTGGCGGGTAAACCGCATTGCCTTTTTTGAATTCATTTTTGAGCTGTTTTTTAATCTCATCGAAATAAGGCTGTCTGAACTCTTCCGAAAGAGCTTCACGCCATGATGTCTCTATATTTACCTTGAGTGGATCCAATACTTGCTTCTAGCTAAAAATCAATCTTGAGGCTCTGGCAAACTTCTCTACTTCCTCTATACTTCCTGTACTGACCCTACACCAGTCCATGAAAGGAGGAAAGGGTCTGCCGACTAAGATGCCCTGCTCCACATACTTTTCATGTACTTCTTCTATGGGGAGTCCTGTATGAAAAAAGACAAAGTTCGTGTGAGACTTTATGTATCTCAATCCTACTGCATCAAGTGTGCGATAGATGATCTGCTTGGCTTGTTGATTTTTCTTGAGACTGAACTCATAAAACTCTTCATCTTTTAGGGCGGCTTGTGCAAGTCTGATAGCTAAGATGTTAGGCCCAGAATGTAGGCTTGTTCTGATCTCTTCAGCGGTTTCTTTTGAGGCTATCATATATCCTATACGGATACCTGCGAGCCCATACACTTTCGAAAGTGTTCTTGCGATGATGACGTCGTGCCCGTCCAGCACTAGAGACTTCATCGATGGATACCCCTGTGTTTCTATGTAGTCATAGTAGATCTCATCTACAAAAACAGTAGTCTTTTTGCTTGTCCTTATGCACCAGTCTGTTAGATACTCTGGTTCTAAGAGGGTCCCAGTAGGGTTGTTGGGGTTGCAGACGAACACCATACTTGTTTGATCATCTATTGCTTCCTCTATACCCGAGAGGTCAAAAAGCATATCCTTGTCTAGTGGTAAGGCTTTGATATCGGCGCCTATGAAATCAGCATAATCGATGAGGGCTCTATAGGTTGGTAGACAGGTGATGATCTGATTCCCCTTCATAGACTTCATCATACCGACGGCCTTTAAACCTTCTCTAGAACCAGAGGTAATGACGATATGTGCTGGATCTATGCCTTCTTTTTCTGCTATCTGATATTCTAGATCACTGAAAAACTGATTAGGATATCTGCATAATTCGGACCCAAAGTTCTGGATGACTTCCGGCATAGTGGTTGATGGACTATACGGGTTTTCATGTGATGAAAGCCTTATTATACTATTTTTCTTAGCTGTTTTAGTATCATCTGGTATCAACTCAAGGATGTCCTTGGGGTGAAGAGTTATTGCTCCAGCTCCTGCTACAGAAAGGGACTTTAGCCAGGTTCGTCTTTTCAAGCTTGCCATAATTTGAGAATTAGCTTTTGAATAAATGTAAAATAACATTAATCAAGTTGTGCATTTAGTCGAATAGGAATAAATTTGCACGCCTTAAGAGAAAGGGCTGGCTATGAAGATAGTATTTAGGCTCATCTCTGACGATGTAATACATGGCCCCGTAGCTCAGCTGGATAGAGCAACTGACTTCTAATCAGTAGGTCGCACGTTCGAATCGTGCCGGGGTCACAAAGAAAATGGCTCGATGATTTCTCATCGGGCCATTTCTGTAGGTTTAATGTTACGTTAGAAGAGCACTAAGCTCCCGTAAGGTTATGCATGCAATTGTAACTGTTCTTCGATTGCTTCTTTACTAGTCCAAGTAGAACAATCCAATCCAACTAGTGACTCGAGATCTTTAATGTCCGAGACATAGGCCTGCATCATCTGATCATATAGTTCGACTGGTAGAGAAGACGAATATGATCCGAGATTCTGAGCGGTTAGATCAAGATCTAAATAAGGTACTCCGAGGAACTGAAATACCCTATACATAGCCACTTCGGGGTCTTCCTTTAGATCATCGGATTTTAAAAACAATAATTGATGTGGATCTAGATACTGCAGTAGATGAGATACGTGATATCCATACAGACTTTGATTTTGGTACGGAGTTAAATCCTCATGCGATCGCTCAGTGGGGGATAGTAGTTCGGAAAGTGATTTTGTTTCTAAACCATGAGCAGTAGCATATTGCCAGTGCGAATAAGTTCTCATAGCGGGGTTACGCAGGATGATTACTAATTTTATATCAGGATTATATCTCTGAATCCTAGAGATAGCGAAGGGATGTGTCAGGTAAGCCGAAGACACTTCGCCATGTAGAAAGTCATCACCGTAGTCAACATAATTCTGATCATAAATTTGATTAGAAGGGTTGCCTCGTTGATAAAGGTTGTCATCAGCAAAGTGCGGATTTTTATCCTTGCAGATCACCTGAAGGGCCGGATGTTGTTCTAGGGCATGATATATAGTACCTAGTCCACTTCGCGGGCTACCTGTTACTATAAACGAAGCTGAGTTTTGAGTCCTTATTGAAGTCACTTGAGATTATACTTTATATTATGACATAATTATATATATAAATTATCTAAAGTGTGTACAATACACATATTTATTTTTTTAATAAGTACTTTTAGTACAGTAGGTGAAGAGTTGAAATTGCCCGACTAGATATGGTATAACACCGATTACTATGATTAACTTGTCAGTGTTATCATAATTAGGCTATGACTACTCAACTTCAACAAGGCGCAAATCCTCACATCAAGTTTCTATTAAAGTCCTTAGAGAAAATACAAGTTAGAATATGGGACGACCAAACGACCTGTTCTAATCATATAGCTCAGTCTATAGCGCTTGCTATCAAACAAAAACAACAGGAAGGAGAGAAAATAGTAATCGGATTGGCCACTGGTTCTTCACCGATTAGTATTTATCGCGAGCTCGTTAGACTCCATAAAGAAGAGAATCTAAGCTTCAAGAATGTGGTCACATTTAATCTAGACGAGTACTATCCTATGGATCCTGAGGCTCAACAGAGTTATGTGAGATTCATGCATGAGTATCTCTTTGACCATATTGATATTGATCCAGAAAACATTCATATTCCTGACGGTACAATAGGTCTAAAAAAGGTTACGAGTTACTGCGAGCAATATGAAAAGAAGATCAAGTCTTATGGTGGTTTGGACATTCAGGTACTTGGTATAGGCAGAACTGGCCATGTAGGATTCAATGAGCCAGGATCCTGGCTAGACTCTAAAACCCGTCTTGTAAGACTTGATAACCTTACGATGCGAGATGCACGAAAAGACTTCATCCGAGAAGAAGATGTGCCCTATAGAGCCATCACCATGGGCATCGACACGATTATACAAGCAAAAACCATATATATCATAGCCTGGGGGCAGCATAAAGCGGAGATAGTCAAAAGAGCTGTGGAAGGAGATATCTCTGCCCAAGTGCCTTGTACTTATCTTCAGAAACACCCCGATGTACGCTTTTATGTAGATCAAGCCGCCTCAGAAGAATTAACAAGGGTTAAAACACCTTGGCTCGTAGGGATGTGTGATTGGTCCGATGATCTAATCGCCAAGGCAGTGATATGGTTATCTCAGAAAATAGATGTTCCTATACTGAAGCTCACTGATGAAGAGTACAACGAACATGGATTAGGTGAGTTGATTTTGAAGTATGAGAAAGCTTATGATATAAATATCAAGGTCTTTAATCGCTTACAGCATACCATCACCGGTTGGCCAGGAGGAAAACCAAAAGCCGATGATAGTACTCGGCCAGAGAGAGCTAGGCCTGCAAAGAAAAGAGTCATCATCTTTAGTCCTCATCCTGATGATGATGTGATATCTATGGGTGGGACCTTCATGAGATTAGTAGACCAAGGCCACGAAGTTCATGTGGCCTACCAGACAAGTGGTAATATAGCTGTGCATGATCACGACGCTCTTCGATACGCAGAGTTTTATCAAGAATTTACAAGAGATCTTAGTTTGAAGAGCAAGAGTTCTGATAAGTTATATAAGAAGATCAAGCGTTTTTTTAATTCTAAATCTTCAAGTGATACTGATCTCAAGGAAATAAAAAAGATCAAAGAGCTCGTCCGAAAAGGTGAGGCTCGAGCGGCCGCACGATACTGCGGTTTAGATGATGACGCCATTCATTTTCTCCATCTTCCTTTCTACGAAACCGGTAAGGCAAGAAAAAATCCGATCAGCCAAGACGATATAAATATTGTTAAGAAACTGATCGAAGATATCAAGCCTCATCAGATCTATGCAGCTGGAGACTTAGCAGATCCTCATGGCACCCACAGAGTATGTCTAGATGCAATTTTAAATGCATTGTCACAACTAAAGTCTAAGTCGTGGACAAAAGAATGCTGGTTATGGCTTTATCGTGGAGCCTGGTTTGAGTGGGGTATAGATGAAATTCAGATGTCTGTACCATTAAGCCCAAGTGAACTAATTAGAAAAAGAAAAGCCATATTCATGCATCAATCTCAGAAGGATAGACCACCATTTCCTGGAGATGATGATCGAGAGTTTTGGTTGCGAGCCGAAGAGAGAAACAGAGGTACAGCAGTGAGCTACAGAAAGCTCGGTCTGGCAGATTATGAGGCTATGGAGGCATTCAGAAGATGGCATTACTAAATCTCAGCTAGTTGTGATATGATACTTTCTACATTGGATTGGTCCATCGTGGCAATCTACTTCCTTTTTGTTTTGGCAGTAGGTATAATTTCATCGAAAAAAGCTAATAACAGCCTGACCGACTTTTTTCTTTCAGGTCGTAACATGCCTTGGTGGCTACTCGGTGTTTCTATGGTGGCAACTACTTTTTCGGCGGATACTCCTAATCTAGTAACTGACCTGGTCAGACAAAAAGGTGTTGCAGGTAATTGGCTTTGGTGGGCTTTTTTATTGTCAGGGATGCTGACAGTGTTTGTCTTTGCCAAGCTCTGGCGAAGATCCATGGTCATGACCGATATAGAATTTTATGAACTGAGATATAGCGGAAGACCGGCGGCCTTCCTGAGAGGATTTAGAGCATTGTATCTAGGACTTATCTTTAACGTGCTCGTTATGGGCAGTGTCTCACTAGCTGCCATCAAGTTCGGTGAGATAGTACTCGGGTTAGATGGATGGGTAACGCTATTGATCGCAGGTTCTATCACTTTAGCTTATAGTTCGTTGGGCGGATTAAAGGCGGTTATAATTACTGATTTTGTGCAGTTTATTTTGGCCATGATCGGTTCTATATGGGCTTGTATTTATCTGTTAGGCTTAGAAGAAGTAGGAGGTCTTTCCCAGTTATTAAGCCATGAAGTAGTGGCCACTAAGACATCTATATTGCCTTCTTTTTCCGACCCTAATGTGTGGGTGCCTATACTGTTGATACCTCTTGCAGTACAGTGGTGGGCATCTTATTATCCAGGAGCAGAACCTGGTGGAGGTGGCTATATCTCTCAGAGGATGTTTTCGGCCAAGGATGAAAAGAATGCTATCGGAGCAACACTCCTTTTTAATATCTCCCACTATGCCCTTCGTCCGTGGCCTTGGATCCTGATCGGTCTTGCTTCCTTGATGGTTTTCCCAGAGCTAGATGATATACGAAGGGTCTTTCCTCATCTCGCGGAGGATAAGGTAGGACATGATGTTGCTTACCCTGCTATGCTGACTCTCCTGCCTTCAGGGCTCCTTGGCCTAGTGGCAGCTTCTCTTATCGCGGCTTTTATGTCGACGATGTCTACTCAGCTTAACCTAGGAGCCTCATACTTAGTCAATGATTTTTATCAGAGATTTATAAAGCCAGAGGCTTCAGAAAAAGAACTTGTTAGAGCGGCACAGCTGTTTACGGTTATTTCTGCCTTGCTTGGATTGGGTCTTGGCTTACTTCTGACAAGTGCTAGTCAGGCTTTTACCTATCTGCTCTTGCTTGGTGCGGGGACTGGATTGATATATATACTTAGATGGTTTTGGTGGCGGATCAATGCCTGGTCTGAGATCATAGCTATGATCGCCTCACTTATCATAGCAGGGATATTCACATTCGTTCTGCCAGAAGGAACTCTTGAGGATTGGATGAAGATTGCACTAGGAGCTTTGATTACAACTATCATCTGGGTGGTTTCTACTTATCTGACCCCACCGACTTCGGACGAAACTTTGGTCAACTTCTATCAGAAGATAGCACCAGGAGGACCAGGTTGGAATCATGTCAAGAATCATGCTGCTACCAGTGGCATAGAGCTCAAGGAAGCCGATGACTTTTTAGGGCTAGAACTTGCTTGCGCTGTGATAGGAGTGATCACTGTATTTGCTGCACTTTTTGCAACTGGCAACTTCATCTATGGACATATCATGCTTGCCTTGGTTATGCTGGCCTTTACCTGCTTAGGTGGATACTTTTTATTCTGGGCTTGGAGTAAGATGCATAAGACGTAGTTCACTTTCGTAAATGATAGCAACAACTTAATCTGCGATCTGAAATCTCACTTTATCACCAGATTTTCGTTGTGCAAGTTGTATGATACTGTTGTCATCAACTTGCAATACTCTAGGATATCCGCCAGTCGTCTGACAGTCTTTCATGAGGATAAGAGGTAGGCCACTTGGAAGAAGCTGGACAGTTCCTGGTAACACTGGAGCACTTAAAATCTCAATCTTTTTACTTACTGCTATATTCTCACCCTCTAATCTATATCCCATACGATCTGCTGTAGAGCTAATTATATATGTCTTCGATAACAAGGAAGCTTGTGCGTCTTTTTCCAGAAGTATCCATTCTGGTCCGGGGCGCACGATTATCGGGGCTTCGGGAGCTATGAAAACTGGTTTAATAAGAGACCCGCTTGATATCGTTTTTTCAGACCGTGGCAAGATCTGGAGAACTTCATTTTTGACTAATCTGCTGTCGTTATAGCCGTTGATCGGGCATGCGCTGTCTAAGATATTTGGTGCTTGTATGATTCCTTTGATGGCTAGATAGGATCGTGCCCCAGATCTCATCGCTCCTATCTTAAGTGTATCTCCACCATTTAAGTGTATTTGTTCTGTGGTGGTTTGTAGTTTGTTGTTGATAAAGATGTCTGCGGCACCACCACTCACACTACATAGCGAAGCTTCGTCGAACTCAAGGTGCAAGCCGGATAGAAAAGCCTCTATGATTGGATATTCAATCGGATTATCTACGAGGGTTTGTGAGCGCATGGCACTTCTGACATCCATCGGGCCTGAGGACGGCACCCCATATTTACGTAAGTGAAATCGACCTAAGTCTAGGATGCAACTATAGCTTCCAGGATGAAGAACTTTCACCTTCATACCTCTGGATTAAATCTGATCTTCATGCCAGTATGACATCTTGAGGGTGGTATTAGGTCTGGATCAAATAGTTTGATATCAGTCTTGCCTATGATGTGCCACCCGCCAGGGGATGATATAGGGTATATGCCTATAAGTCCTGCTGCTATCGCAACTGATCCTGCAGGTACACGTACTCTTGGGCGTTGTCTTCGCGGTAAATTTAACCGAGCATCTAGCCCTCCGATATATGTAAAACCCGGGAGAAAACCCTGGAAGTGAACAGTATAGGTAGCACTACAAAATATATCTATCACTTCCGAAGAAGAAAGACCGCTAACTGAACTAATACTCTCTAAATCCAGTGCATGATCATCGCTGATGGATAATGGGATGATGAGCAAATCTTCATTTGGATTTTGTTGTTGCTCAACTTCGATAGCGTCTAGGGCATCTATAAATGCGCGAGCACTAATCAAGCTATTATTTAAGTAGAAAAGACAACTGTGAAAACCCATGGAATGATCTATCACAGCGGGTCCTACGAGATCTTGTACTTCTCGAACAAATAAAGCTATCTCATGAGCAGTTTCGATGTCTTTAGATGCCGGCCAGGCTACAGTTACGGCGTAATTTGTATTGATAAAATACGACCATTTACGATCGGTTTCTATCCAGTTAGTAAGGCCTTTTCTAGGCATGGAGGAGGCTTAATATATCTAAAGCGGCTGGGTTGTCTCCGTGTATGCAGAAAGTTTGAGGGGAGAAAGGGAGTTCTTTGCCTGAGGTAGTCTTTATCCGATGATGTGATACGATATAATCTACCTGCTGTTTGGCAAAAGCTGGATTTTGTATAAGAGCTCCTTCTATCTTACGAGAAGTGAGTGTTAAGTCATCTTCATAAGTTCGATCGAGAAAACCCTCACGAGTGATGAGTAAATTTCTTTCTACGGCCAAAGCTTCCACTTTAGATCCCGGAGGCACATATAGTCGGATGGAGTTAGATATAGATGAAACAGCATCGACTACAGCCTTAGCTACATTTAGTTTTTTGGCAGCATCATTATAAAGAGCACCGTGCGGTTTAACATGTGTGATGTCTACTCCTTTGGATTTAGCCATGCCCATGAGGGCACAGATCTGGTATCTGATGATACTTGTCAGATCAGCTGTTGCTATGTCCATGGATCTTCTTCCAAATCCTTGAAGGTCAGGATAAGAAGGATGTGCTCCTATCTCTAGTTGATGATATTTTGCTTTTTCTATGGTGGAGTCGATAGTCACTGGGTCGCCCCCATGAAAACCGCAGGCGATGTTGCATGCGCTGAGATAAGGCATCAGCTGATCTAGATCAACTAGCTTATACCTACCAAAGTCTTCACCCAGATCGGCATTAATATGTATGTTGATATTACTCATCTTTGATCCATGGATTATACTCTATTCTATACCTAAATGTAAAAAGAACGAAATAAGCGGATAGTTACTCACCAATATTCTATAAGCGATCATCTATAGTTGTAAATCATAGGTCATGAGAGATCGTATACAACCTACTATCAATGCAGGTTCTATGGCGGATATCGCCTTTCTGCTGCTGCTCTTTTTCCTTGTTTCTACCAATATCAAAAACCCTAAAGGACTACAAGTTTTACTTCCACCCTGGGACCCCACTAAACCAACAAAAATGAATGAAGAAGAAGTGCTAACAGTCCAGCTGAATAAAGAGAATCTTGTTCTTTTAGAAAATGAAGTAGTCCCTATCGATCAGATATCTCAATATATCAGGATCCATATAGAAGAGAAACTGTCAACAGGACAGCAACCGATTATCTCTCTTGTTACGGATACAAGCGCCATATATCAGGCATATATAGAGGTGTATGATCAAATTAAGTCTGCTTATTCTGAGCTGCGAGATGAAGCAGCACAATCAAAATATGGTAAACCATATGATACTCTAATAAGGGAAAAGAGACATGAGATAAATAAGTCTATACCGATGGTTATCTCTGAGGCAGATTATTATCTATGAAAGATCTTTAAAAAGAAAGAGACAGCACTGTATATTAGATGTAGTACTTAGTTGTTTTGACAACTGGATTCTTTACTACAACCTACAGGACAATCACCGCAAAAGAACAAATCGTACGAGAGGCCCTCGAGAACTTTTTCGAGCTAGACAATGAAAAGGTCATACAAGACATTACAGCGGTATCAGTTGTAAAAGAAGTCCAAGGGGGATCTTACCTGATAAAAAAGGGAGATGCAGGAAGTAGCATGTTCTTGATGATTAGTGGCCGACTCGTAGCCATAGTCCCTGACAACTATGGAAAACCTGTTGTGGTAGGTGATATAAGTCGTGGAGAATGCGTAGGTGAGATGGCCTTGATCAATGAAGGAGCGGTGAGATCAGCTGATATCCTTGCCATCAGAGATACTGTAGTCGCAGAAATAACGAAAGAAGAATTTGACAAGCTTATATATAAGTATCCGACTTTTTTACTTCGGATATCACAGCTTATAGTAAAGCGACTTCAAGGACAGTTAAGTTTTCAAAAGAGACCTAATAACTATGTGGTCTTTTCTCTTTTTGCGGCTGATGACTCAGAGCAAACAAAAGACACATATGAATCTCTACTCGCAAAAATCAGTGCTTTTGGGGACACAAAAATTGTTTCTGCAGAAGACGTAGAAAAGAGTTTGGACAGTCCAGGCATAGCTACGGCTGCTAATACTCAAGACAAACATAAGATCTCACTATATCTCAATGAGCTAGAAAGTCAATATGATTTTCTTTGTTTAGTATCTACTCCGAAGAATCCCTCATGGGCAGAATTATGTCTCAGGCATGCAGATTATAGTCTTATTGTACTCGATGTTGCACTTGGTAATGATAAGCGTCCATCAGAAGATATTTTTGATAATACAACTGTCCAAATAGGCTCCAATATCAATATGCTGTTGGTACATCCTGCAGACACCGACCTTCCTTCAGGAACTAAAAAGTGGTATGAGTCACGTACCTATCATGGTCATCATCATGTGCGAGCTGGTCATCAAAGTGATATAAGCCGAATCGCCAGGATTATATGCGGTAGATCCAATGGCCTCGTGCTAAGTGGAGGAGGGGCAAAAGGTATCGCTCATGTTGGAGTCTATAGAGCCCTGGAAGAGCAGAATGTTAAGATTGACTACGTATGTGGTACGAGTATAGGATCTATTATGGCTGCCATGATAGCGATGGATAAGAGCGCAAAAGAGGTGTCCGATAAGTCCGAAAATGTATTTCTCAATAACCCGACTCCACTAAGAGATTTTAATTTATTTCCATTCTATGGCATCCTGAGTGGGAGGAAGATAGATCTGCTTCTTCAGGAAACATTCGGTGATATACAAATAGAAGATCTTTGGATTCCTTACTTCTGTGTCTCTTCTGACCTGACGAGTGCCAAGATGAGATTGCACGAACAAGGCCCACTTTGGAAGAGTGTACGAGCAAGTATCTCACTTCCGGGTGTGTTCCCTCCTGTTATTTATGACGGCCATGTCTTAGTAGATGGGGTAGTGTTTAATAATATACCTGTTGATATCATCACAAAGAAGGGAGTAGGTAATGTCATCGGAGTAAATCTTAGCTCAGATGAGATTCATAAAGTGAATGTAGAAGAGCTGCCCTCAACTATTTCTCGATGGTGGGATAAACTTACAAGAGGTACCAAATATGAAAACCTCCCAAGTATGATGGAGACGATCTCAAAATCCACATTTGCCATGAGCGATAATCAATCTAGAGATCACTTTGATAAGATAGATCTATTCTTTAGTCCTCCAGTGACTCGATTTGGATTGATGGATTGGAAGTCTTTTCACAAGATATCTAGTATAGGATATACCTATGCGAAAAATCTTATGTCAAAAAGAGATGACCTAGATGAATTTAGAGATAATTCTCCTTCTAAAGTTTCACGATGACGCCTCCTGAAATGTTGCGACCGAAGACATCATATCCTTGCCATACCTCGAAGTCATCATCTAATATGTTATCAAGATCTACTTGTATAGATAGTCGATCTAGGACTTTGTATCCTATACCTGCTGATAGTTGAGCACGCCATCCGGTGTTGACTTCTATGCCTTGAGATAAGCCATGAGTGATAGGTGAATTAAACAATCCAGCTATGTTCATAGTGAGTTTGTTATCTAAAAAGTAAGACTGTATTCTGGGCTGAGCAGAAAATATAGGTCGATTGAATAAGGTGCCTTCTCGGACATCGTATCTGTTATATCTCACTCTTAGACCAGTCTCCAGCACTCGATCCCAAAGTGACTTTGTCAGATCCACCGTGAGGTGTAATTTTTGATAATCGATAGTGTTGATGTCGAATCTTCTCTGATCCAGATCGTTTACGACAAAGTTGGGTTGATCCTGAGCATCTGAAAAGCCTACGCTAAATGTCAGAAGTATATCTTTGGGCAAATCTGATTTGATAGCTGCCTCTAGTGATCTGTCAAGAGATATGTTTCTCTCTGATGCTATGCCTCCAGAGAAAGTACTATAAGGATTAACAGAGGATAGAAAACTACCTCCCCATATCTCAGTAGTAGTCTCTGATCTGAGATAGATGTCCACTGCTGCTCCAGAGTTCCAACGCATATCTAGGTCTGGCCATACTACAGTTCGATCACCGATACGATCTATACGTGCACCACCTTTGATATAAAACTTCTCTATGTCGTATCCTATCTGTAGAGCTCCATGTAAGGTGCTTCCACTTCCGAGGGCTTCGCTTGTAAGTACTTTGTACTCTGGTGTGAAAGACACATCCCAAGTATCATCGATCATATAAGTTGCTTGGCCGATAGTATGAAAGGACCTGTCATCTATCTGATCTGTACTGCTTGTCCAATTGTCGAAATCGAAGTGTCCTCTAAAATTCCAATGATTTGGCGTTGTTCTAAAGGTTTGAAGACCTAGTCCTATACTGATATTATTATATGCTGCTTCAGCACCATTTCTTTCGCCAAGTTCACTATACAGTCCAAAGGAACTCTCGTCATAAGAAATCGAGATGTCCGTCTTTGTTTCTTTGTTCAGATAGTAGTCCATACTCAGTGATCCCGAGATCTGATTGACATACATATCTTCTACTGAGTTATCTCTTCTGTTATCATAAGCTCCAGCCGCAGTCAGATTAAAGTAGTTAGCTGCTGTATAAGTGTATGCCCCTTGAGCATGAATAGGGTTGAGGCTTCCTTTGTCTACTTTGACAAATCCATGATGCTGACTGGTGTTTTGTTGATAGTCATAGGCTATAGGTTTGATAGCTATGTCTATATCAGGCGTAAATGGGGATATGCTGATCAGACTATCTCCAAGAAACTTTGGTTTAACTTTTCGCGGTATGGTTATAGAGGCATAATCGAATATTGGATTGACCTCATAGATTTCTTCGGAGTATTGTTTCTCTACAAGCAACTCTCTTTTATCTAATCCTGACTGCGAGATAAGCGTCATGCTAAGGAGGAGTATACAAGTCGTTATTATTGTTTTCATCATCTTAGTTTTTGTGGGTTACGCAGAGTACATCAGTTCTGAGGATGAAGAGATTTGAGTTTTTCTTTGGCGGTTTCTTTAAGAGAAGGTGGGATATTACTTGATGACTCGATGAGTGCCTCCAGTGCAGCAGTGGCACTATCTATATCATCTTGTGCTATCGATATATCCGCGACCAAGATGATACTCTTAGCAAGCCAAGCTGGATCATCTAAAAGAGTATCGTAGTTATCTGTGATTGCTAATTGGGCGGCTTCCAACTTTTCGTTATTGTACATAGCAAGTCCATGATGGTAGATCAACTTAGGATGATCTTCTATGATAGACTTTACCGCCTTTTCGCTGTACCAGCTTTCTATTTCTGACCACTTACTATCACTTACGAGGTCTGAAGTAAGGTCCGTGATAAGTTTTGTTTTTTGTGCTGTCGTCTGATCTTGCGATGCTATGGATCGACTAGCATATGAAAGCATCTTGGTGTGATCTCCGAGCTGTTGATAAGCTAGTGCAAGTCGAAGAGGATTGTCAAAGGCCTCAGCGCTCTCAGAGATATCTACATATAGTTGCATATCGCTAAGATTTTCATAGCTGATTTCTAGTGCACGTTGTAGACTTTCTTTCTTTTTACTAGTATCGTGAGCTATAGAGAGCTGGTAGAAGTTGAGCGCCTCGTTCCAGTTTTTTTCTATGTCATATGATTGAGCGATCAGGAAGTGCGCACTACTGTTATTAGCTTTTTCTGGGTATTCATTGATCAGCTTTTTCCATTGTTTGATGGCTTGGCTGTATTCTCCTTTTTCATAATTCTCTTGGGCTAGTTGAAAGATGATATCACCTACTTCTCCTTCATCGCCACTTTGGACTAGTGCTACATAAGCATCTGTGTCGTATGTATAGTTCGTATAGATTTCCGAGAGAGCTCTATTAGATCTACCTACTATATCATCGTCTTCAGAACTATTGATGAGAGATTTGAAGTATTGCTCAGCTCTATCGTAGTCTCCGGCATTGACCGATATAAGTCCCATCTGAAGACCAGATTCTTCTTTGAGTTGAGTAGGTGCAGCCGATGTGATTATCTCTTTGTACCAGTTCGCTGCTTTGTCATACTCACGGACACCGAAGAACGCATTTGCGATGTTAAACTGAGCCCTATTTTGGTACTTGCTATTAGGATGATCGTTGATAAGGCCTTGTAGGAGGATGATCTGATCATAAGGCTTCCCCCTTAGTTCAGCTATGATGCTATTTTGCCAGATGGCATAATCTGTATTGAGACCTAGTTTGTCGATGACAGAAGCATAGGATCTGGTGGCACTTTCATACTCATCCAACAGAAAGTAGCTATCACCGAGGCGGAGATGTATATCGCTAGCTTTATGGCTTGAAGCGATATCGGGTCCAGCAAGGTGAACAAGATCCAGCGCCTCACCAAAATGCCCAAGAGCACTATTGTGATCTTTTTGTCTGAATGTGCTATAGCCTAGGAAGTAAGCCACATCAAAATCAAGCTTTGAAAGTGGTTGGTCTTGGGCACGGGTCTTTTGAAAGTTAGTGAGCAGTCTGATAGCTTTGCTATAGTTTTCTTCTTCATATGCCATGATTCCTCGCCATGCTGCTACCACTCCTTGCTCTTGAGTCTTAGGGTTGATATCGGCAAGCAGATCAAAGTATTTCATCGCTTTGCTTTTATCAAGTCCTTTCAAGGCTACTATGCCTCTTCTATAAATCGAGTTTTCTATCGGAGTTGTATCGGAAAGATCAGAAGCTATACTCTTTACGAGATGTTCATATACTGTCTCGTTTTCTACTTCATCTATGAGTTCTACGATTAGATCTTTTGCTTGTTCTTTTCGTGGGCTGTCGAGCAGGAGCTTAGCATGATGTACGGCCTTTTCATAGTTATGTGTTTTGCTATGGAGCATAGCCAAGTTAAGATGGATGTCATCCTTACTGATATCATCAGAACTAATCAAACTTTCAAAAGCAGTGATAGCCGCAGGTGCATCACCGGTATGTGCGAGGTTGAGAGCATGTTCATATGCGGCCCTTTCGGAAATATTTGTTTTCACTCCAGCAACATGACTGAGATGTTTTGATGATGATTCGTGATCCCCGATACGCTGATAAGAGATACCTAGGACGTAATTTTCTTCTTGAGATAGTTCTCGTCTCTTTTCCAAGAGTCGTAAGCTGGCCACTGCACTATTGAAATCTTCAGTTTTGTACTGAGCGTACCCAACTAATCTGATTAGTCCATCTATATTATGAAGTGAAGATTCTGTCAAGCGGGGTTCATAATATTTGATGATCGACGCATAGTCCTTTTTACCATAGTGGGTGGCAGCGAGATAGTATGGCGTCTGTTTGGCAAGCTTTTCATTCTTGCCGACTTTAGTAAGTTGATCATGGGCTTTGCCATAATCTTTGTCCAGAAGCGCTATGAGCCCAGAATAGTAGAAGGCATATTCATATTCTCCTTTCCTCTCCTTGATAATCTTATTAAAGATTCGATCGGCCTCTGTAAACCTCTTTTGAGTGAACAAAGAATATCCATAGAGAAACTTGAAAACTGATTGCTCCTCATATGTTAGCTCAGCATTTTCTACAGAATTCCAAAAGCTATCTCCGACCTCACTTACACCAGCTGAGGTTTCACTCTTTAGGATATCAACCAATAAGGCAGATATCTCTTTGCCGGCCAATGTTTGTTTTGGTGTGTGCTCAAGCCTATAAGAAAGTTCAGGATATCTCGTGTTCAGCAAACTGATCACGATGTCCTTGTCCAATCGTTGAGCATCTATGATATCATCTGTAGGATCTATACTTTGTATAGCGTGGTGATATAATTCTTCATGTACACTTTTACTAAGATCTAATGCCCTGTCTTCATACAGGTTGTTAGTCTGACCGGATAGAACGTTAAATCCGAGTAGTGATACTGTGGCAAATAATAATAACTGCCTGTTTAAAAATTGGTTATACATGAGAAAAAATATTAATATGTAAAAGTATTATAACTTTTTCGTTTAGCCAATATTTTATCAATCGACTCGGGAGTTAGACTTTTATGGGCAAAGTGATAACTTCTGCCTTGCTGTGTCGTTATCTTGATGCCGATATATCATGGTGGTTCATGCTATATCTTATAGAGTGCAGATGAATCTCAAGATTATGTTTAGGATCCTT
>CAYYBR010000039.1:10885-22519 GCA_964470035.1 uncultured Saprospiraceae bacterium | reverse complement strand
TATAAATAGTGCATCTATTTCGAGTGATTTAAGCAGCGCCTTCCTAGGAACTGAACGCGGGCTTTATTCGATAACCCATGACAACAAACTAAAAAAACTATTTGATGATTCATTTCTTAAAAATGAAATTTTTGTAGACATAACATCTTTCAACAACTATCTATTCGCAAAAACAACTACTGGACTTTACTTAATTGATAGCAGCTATAATCTATTATATAAAATTGACAATTCAATTGTCAATCACCGCAATAGTTCAAGGTTTAGTAATCTTGCCTTGGTTGAGGATCAGCTATACATCGGAACTAAAAATGGCCTTTATTTATATGATTCAACTTTCTTTCCTAAGACGCTTCCCTTCTCAACAATTAACATAGTAGACGTATTATTAAATGGGAACAGTATTTACGAATGCAGAGAAGATTCATTCGAAATCCCAAATGACTACGAATCATTGTTCATTTACTCGCAAATTTCAGATGAAATATTTTCTATAGAGAATAAAATCAATTATACTGTTTCAGGACCATTTTATTTCAAGAGTACTATCAATCAAGGTGATTCAATTGACTTGTCATTTCTTTCGCCAGGTGACTACAATTTAGAGGTTATTGGCTACAATTCAAATGAAGTTGCTTCACCACCAGTCATTCTTAGTTTTAGCATCCTACCACCCTACCACCAAACCTGGTGGTTCCGTACAGGAGTTGCCTTTAGTCTTATTGGCCTAGGCTTCGGTTTTAACTTCCTCAATACACGTCGCAAACTAAAAATCGCAGAACGCAAACTAGAAAAGCAAAAAGCACTATCAGCGCAACGCGAAAAAATAGCTGATGATCTACACGACGAGCTTGGCACAGAACTCAGTAAAATCCTATACCTCAGCGATGAAGCATCAGAGATCAAAGACGAACAGAAAAAAGGTGAGATCATAGAAGACATTACTTCCCTAGCTGCTGCTTCTATACAAAACATGCGCGATATGCTATGGGTGCTTGAGGATAAGCACAATAGTCTCGAGAGTCTGATAGCTAAGCTAAGGACGAGCATACAACGAACGTTAAAAGAGTATCCTATCGAATTGGAATTTCAAATTGAAGATTATGAATCTTCTAATTTCAAGGATATCATCATGTCCAGTGAACAACGTCAGCAGATACTACTCATCATCAAGGAATCTGTACATAATATCATCAAGCACTCGGAAGCAAATCAAGTTGAGGTACAGATAGTTTATAATGCTCCAGAATTAAGTATTGCCGTAACGGATAATGGTAAAGGGATTAAGAATACTAATGAATACATGACATCTGGCAGAGGGTTGTCTTCTATGAAGAGAAGGGCGGAGAAGATTGGGGCGGATCTAAGTATTGAGCATGTTGGTAATGGGACGGAGGTGAAGATTGGGTTGAAGCTGCCTGGGGTATAAAACCCCAGGTCTATTGCATAATCGATCTTGTTAACTATAGTTAACTTCCAAATGCCAAAGCCTATCCTTACATTAGAAGCATGACAGTGTTTACGAGCATATGTATCATAGAGGACACGACGCACATCAGAGAGATCCTCCATAAGCGCATCAACGAAACAGATGATTTCTTTTGTGCTGGGTCATTTGGTACTGCTGAAGAGGCTATCGAAAAACTACCAACTATCCAACCAGACATCGCTATCATGGATATCGGGCTGCCAGGAAAAAATGGTATCGAATGTATGCTTCAAGTAAAGAAATCTTGTCCCGATACCGGTTTTTTGATGTTTACTGTTTTTGACAATGATGAACATGTCTTTGAAGCCCTAAAGGCGGGTGCTGTTGGATATATCCTCAAAGATGAAAAGCCGTCAGGTGTCATCAGTGCTATCCGCGAATATCTTGAAGGTGGCGGGCCCATGAGTGCTGACATCGCTAAAAAAGTTCTTTCTAGTTTTCATAAAACCAACACCTCACACCCTGATGTCGAAAAACTCACCGGTCATCAAAAGGGTATCCTAGATATGATCGCGAGTGGATTACTAAATAAAGAAATCGCAGTTAATCTTGGCATCACAGAGGGATCCATCAAAGTCCAAATCAATCGGATTTATAAAAAACTCCATGTCAATAATCGCGTAGAGGCGATCAATAAGTATCGCGGGACGTGATAAAGAAGGATCAAGGATAGATATGCTTATGTGCGAACGCGCATTTTTTACCACCTTTGACCCAAACTAACTTAGGGATGGAGGCTACTACTACCTCACTCATACCACTAAATAAAATACAAGAGGCACGAGTAGTGCTCAAGGAGGTAATCAAACCTACACCCTTACAGCTCAATCTGAGCTTGTCACAGAAGTATGGGGCTAACATATATCTGAAGAGAGAAGATCTTCAAGTGGTAAGATCATTTAAGATTCGTGGTGCGTACTATAAGATGTCTAGACTACGTGCAGAGGAAGCTAGCAAAGGTATCGTCTGTGCTAGCGCGGGTAATCATGCGCAAGGCGTGGCTATGGCCTGCGCCAAACTAAATATACGGGGCGTCATCTTCATGCCCACAACCACTCCTAAGCAAAAGATCAATCGCGTAGAGCACTTTGGAGAAGGGTTAGTAGAGATCAGATTGTTTGGTGATACGTTTGATGACAGCGATGAAAAAGGGATGGCATATGCTGCCGCTAACGATATGCCATTCATACATCCATTTGATGATGAAGATGTGATAGCTGGTCAAGGCACTGTGGCTCCTGAGATACTAGAGGAGGCTAACTTCAGTGTAGACTATCTGATAGTGTCTGTTGGAGGTGCTGGACTCATCTCTGGTATGGCTAGTTACTTTGAAGTATTGAGTCCACAGACCAAAATCATCGCTGTGGAAGCATCTGGTGCACCTTCTCTAAAAGCTGCACTTGACAAGGGTGAAGTAGTACAGCTAAAAGATATAGATGGATTTGCTGATGGTATCGCTACTAAGAGGGTTGGAAAAATACCCTTACGCATCTGTAAGGCTACTATAGATGATCACATCCTTGTTCCTGAAGGAAAGATGTGCGCTACGATCTTATCACTTTATAATGAGGAGGCCATCGTCGTCGAGCCTGCTTGTGCTAGTACTATCGCTGCTCTTGATGACATCGCCGATGATATCAAAGGCAAGAACGTAGTCTGCGTCCTCAGTGGTGGCAACAACGATATCACCCGTATGGAAGAGATCAAAGAGCGAGCGATGATGTATGAAGGCAAGAAGCACTACTTTATCGTAAGATTTCCACAGCGAGCAGGAGCACTCAAAGAATTTTTGGATTTACTAGGTCCTAATGATGATATTGCGAGATTCGAGTATACCAAAAAGACGAATAGGGATAGCGGTCCAGCATTGATCGGTATAGAAATAAAGGACAAAGAGGATTTTCAACCTCTTGTTGATCGCATGAAAGAGGCGAACATTGATTTTCAACATCTCAATCGCAGTCCTCTTTTGTTTGAGATGCTGGTCTAGCGGTATTCTAAAAATCAACATTTACGAAAGTGAAAAGGCTGTCCTCTACTTAATAAGCGAAGTAGAGTAAATTGTGATCTATAACTCATCTCTTATGAAAGATATACGGGGAGATTTTCCTAGCCTCCATGTCAAAGACGACGGAAAGCCGAGGATATATCTCGACGGTCCAGCCGGCACTCAAGTCCCAACTCAAGTCATAGATGCCATCAGCGGATACTATCAAAGATCCAATGCTAATACTCACGGGGCATTTGTAACTGCACATCAGACTGATGAGGTCATGGACGATGCTCGATCTGTGATGGCTACCCTGCTAGGAGCAGGCGGTGGGAAAAATATCTCCTTTGGACAAAATATGACCTCGCTCAACTATAGCCTCGCTCGAGCAATAGGTAGACATCTGCAAGCTGGAGATGAGATCCTTATCACACAGCTCGATCATGAAGCTAATCGTGGTCCGTGGCTATCGCTGAGATCAGAAGGAATCATCGTCAGGGAGGTAGCCCTTCTCCAAGATGGCACCTTGGACTATGACGATATGAAGGCGAAGCTCAGTGAACGCACAAGACTTCTTTGCATGGGCTGGTCTTCAAATATCACAGGTACCATCAATGATGTTAAGCTTGCACGCCAACTGACATATGAGGTAGGCGCTTGGTTACTGATAGATGCAGTCCACTATGCACCTCACTTCAAGATAGATGTGGCGACCTTGGGCTGCGACTTTCTGCTATGCTCGGCCTACAAGTTTTATGGACCTCATGTAGGTATCCTTTATAGTAGATCCGGACTCTTAGATCAGCTTCCTACTGACAGACTTAGGACAGCTGCACAGGAAGCACCCTACTCTATCGAGACAGGGACGCTGAACCACGCAGCGATCGCTGGAGTAAGTGCTGCAGTAAGATACATGTCATCTCTTGGCACTGGCGCACATCTTGCCGAGCAACTTACCTCGTCATATAAATCCATCAGCCAGCACGAAGCAACTCTGATAGATAGACTTTATAAGGGCATACAGAAGATAGAAGGTATCAAGATCATAGGACCAAGTACAGATGTAGATCATAGAGCTCCTACTCTTTCTTTTTACCATCATACTCTACAATCTATGGAGATTTGTACGGCGCTATCTTCTCAAAATATATTTGCTTGGGATGGGCATTTTTATGCTCTTCGAGCTTCTGAGATATTAGGTCTTCAAGAACTTGGTGGTGTAACGAGGATGGGTATATCGGCTTACACAACAGCAGAAGAAATAGATATTACAATTAAAGAGATAGTTAGCATTTGTAGTTAAAGCAGCTTTCTATCATCCTTAACAATTATCGTCTATAAGAAGAGAAGATAATAGTTATCTTAGAGGACTACTGCTACTGCATTCGAATTATGATAAAAGTCTTGCTCACTGATGATCACGTCATCGTTAGAGACGGTATAAAAACACTGCTCAAAAACGAAAAAGATCTCCAAGTTATAGCTGAGGCCAGCAATGGTCAGGAAGCTCTCAATGTCCTCTCTAAACAAGAGGTAGATGTCGTACTCATGGATATCAACATGCCAGGCATCGATGGACTGAAAGCCAGTGAGCTCATAAAAGATAAGTATAAGACGGTGAAAGTCATCGCTCTTACGATGTATCGTGAGATGCACATGGTTGAGGCTATGTTCAAAGCCGGCGCAAAGGCTTACTTGTTAAAATCTTGTAGCAAAGACGAGCTGATTAGTGCTATCAAAGATGTACATAGTGGCAGCGAATATCTGGAGGAAACTCTTCGCGAAGATTTTACTACATATATCAATAGTCCTACCTCTTCATCCAAACACCAGGGGCCGACTGTCAGCAAACGAGAAAGAGAAGTCCTACAACTCATATCTGAAGAACACACCACATCGGAGATAGCTGAAAAGCTATTTATATCAGTCACGACGGTCGAAACTCACCGAAAAAATATGCTCAAAAAATTAGGTCTTCGCAATACCGCTGGATTGATGAGATATGCTTTTGAGCATAGCTTGGTATCATGAATTCCATTTTCACAAAGTATCTTCTTATCCTGACAGGCATCCTATTTATAGGTGGAAATCTGCGTGCTGATATCCCAGTTATCAATATCTCTAAGACGACTGACATGCTATCACTACGCTCTCTACAACTAGGTCATATAGAGGATAGAGAGTTTCAACTAGGTATAGAGGACGTCTATCTTAATCCCTCTGCATTTGAAGAAGTACCGGCTAATCGTATATATGGCTCATACCCAGCAGCACATTGGTTAGCTTTTGATGTAGACGGCAAAAAGGAAATGCTATTTGATGTCTTTCTAGAAATCGCCAATGCACATATCGCAGATTATCAACTTTGGATGTATAAGGGTGAAAAGCTACTGTATACTACCCGACAAGGAGATAACTATGTATTTGATAATCGTGAGGTAGCGCATAATTTCTTTATCCATAGGCTTCCTTTCGAAGATGGTCGCATACGACTGATATTTCGCATAGATCAAGAAGGCCAAGAGACTAACTTCCCGATTACCTTATATCACAAT
Organism: uncultured Saprospiraceae bacterium; assembly: GCA_964470035.1. Lineage (GTDB taxonomy): Bacteria > Bacteroidota > Bacteroidia > Chitinophagales > Saprospiraceae > JAJRXG01. The sequence goes on along the minus strand of CAYYBR010000039.1, from coordinate 16,485 downwards.
GCACAATTCGTAAAGCACACTCTGCGGCTAAAGATTATCCATGGTCTTGTCATAGGGTTGTTTCTTATTACGACCATCATCACCTTCTGTCTTTACTTCGCTAATCGCTACAAATACTTTCTCTATGAAGTAATCATCTCACTTGCCAGTGTGATGTATGTCTTATCAGAAGAGGGATACGGCCTTATGTTCTTCTGGCCGAACCAACCTCATTTCAATGGATATTCTCGACCGCTATCGATCGGTATTGTTGTGGTATTTAGTTTACTCTTTACGCTCGACTTTATAGATCTGAAGCGCTACAAAGATTTATTTATGAAGGTGGGCATAGCGATGATCTTTGTCTATGTAGCTTTTTGGATTTTTGCCCACCCAATTGATATTCTGAGTGTACGCACTTCCGTAAATATCGGGATGATCATATCAGTATTTCTAGGTATCACCATCTTCATATCCCTATATACTGCCTTCATCGCCTTATGGGCTTGGATCAGACACAAAAGTACAGATGGCATGATCGTCTTTTTGATATTTACTGCCACGATCGTAGCCCTTCTTATCAGACTACTTGCACTGCAAGGTGTGGGTCCTTCATCAAACTGGGTGTTACACACTGGATTCATCACTAGAGCTATACATGTACCACTGTTAGGAGGATATATCATATATACCGCCATCAAGGCCTATCAGCGCAGTAGGGACGAACAAATCTCGCTTCTCGAGGAGAGGAGCCAACGGAGCAAGGCCTTCATAGAGCGTATTGATACAGAACGACAGCGTATATCTATGGCTTTACATGATTCTGCAGGCAGTATAGTAACCGGTATACAAAATAACCTCAGAATGTTCAGTGAAGATAAAGTCGCCGTACAAGAAGATGTCCACTATAAGGAGAGCCTGAGGCTTACTAGTAAGCTACAAGAGGAGATAAGACATATCTCTAATGATCTCCTTCCTAATTCTATAGTAAAGCTTGGCCTGAGATCTGAGATACGGCGGATCTTATCCGTGATAGAATCGACCTATGGCCTTACCACCAGATTAGAAACTAATGACACCAGAGATGTGGATATCGATAGAAAGGTCATCTTTCACTTGTACTATATCATCAGAGAGTCACTCGATAACATCGTCAAATATGCTGAAGCTAGCTCTCTCCTCATCCAATACTATGTTTATGATGAAGAGATTAATCTACTGATCGAAGATGACGGTAAGGGATTTGATAAAAAACAAATCAAAGCGCAAACTGGAAATGGTCTTCGCAATATGGACCTCCGTGTCGGGTGGTTACAAGGAGAAATAGACATATACTCAGCCGAAGGAACAAGCATAAGTATCAATATCCCTTTGCTTGAAGTAAAGTAGACAGATATATTTGCGGTCTTATATCAACAGATTTATGAAGTGGATAGGATGTATAGCAGCCTTTTGTATGATGATGAGTTGTCAGAGTGGTCCTGCATTGACTCATGGTAAGTACGCATACTCAGTATTTGTTAGTGGGACTATGGATTATGCATGCTATCGTACTCCGGCGATCATCCAAGCTCATAGTGGGCGGCTTTTAGCATTTGCAGAAGCGAGAAAAAACAGCTGTGAGGATAGTGATGTGGACATCCTCATGCGAGCCTCTCGAGATGAAGGAAAGAATTGGAGTGACCCCATCGTAGTCTGGTCCGATAGTACCAACACTTGCGGTAGCCCTACGCCTGTCATCGACAAGCAAACTGGACATATCCACCTCCTTTCTGTATGGAACCACGGTGCAGACTCGAAAGAGCTCATACAATCTGATCGCAGTCGTGATACACGCAGGGTGTATGTCATCCGATCAAACGACGATGGTGAGAGTTGGTCATATCCCAGAGAGATCACCGAGTCGGTCAAAAAGTCAGATTGGACGTGGTATGAGACAGGCCCAGGATCTGGTCATCAGATCACTCAAGGTAAATATGCCAATCGCCTCATAGCCGGATGTACTCACACCCCTTCCTCTTCTAGTTCTTCCTTCTCACATGTCATCTATTCTGATGACAATGGCAGCACCTGGCAGATAGGAGGTACAGCTCCTATAGAAATGGTCAGCAACTGCGAAGTAGCCGAGACATCTTCTGGAGATCTTATCATGAATATGCGAGGGAAAAGTAATCGACAAATCGCTACAAGTATAGATGGCGGCGCAACATGGCAGGATATACGTTCGGACTCAAAGCTTGTTGGCCTAAGTAATGTAGCAAGTCTTCATACACATCAACTAGAAGGGCATCATGCTATCGTCTTTAGCAACCCCGCCAATCCAGAAGAAAGTAAAAACATGACGGTACGGGTAAGTTATGATGATGGTAAGACATGGCACCAGAACCTGGAGTTAGGAAAAGCCAAATCTGCGAACTCCGACTTAGTTACCTTAGATCAATCTCGACTCGGCATCATCTATGAAGGCGGTGCTGGTCATCCTAATGAACAAGTAGTATATACTAGGCTAGCTCTAGATGTAGACTAATCTCCGTCCTTCAAAAGTTTGTAGCGAAAAGAATCTCTTAGTGCTTCCCAGCTGGCTTCTATGATATTAGGGTCAGCACCACTTGTCCACCAAGTATTATGACCATCACTAGACTTTATCAGTACTTGAGTGATGGAGGCTGATCCACTTCCAGTCTGTAGGATACGGACCTTATAATCTTGTAGCTTCACTTCTTTTAAGATCGGAAAGTGCGCTCCAAAAGCCTGCCTTGCGGCCTGGTCTAATGCGCCCACAGGTCCCTGAGATTCAGAGACTGCGATTTTGATTTCTTCCTCTCCACGTAACTTTAACTTGACGACCGCTTCTGATATATTTTTACCTGTATCTCTTACAACCTCAGATATAATCCGATAGCTCACTAGCTCAAATATGTCCTCATGCTCAAAAAAGTGCTCGTGGAGCAATACATAAAAGGAGGCATCTGCATTTTCAAACTCATGCCCTTCATTTTCGAGTTTCTTGATCTTCTCAACAAATGAATTCATCTGAGGGCTCTTCCGATCTACATCGATACCCATCCGCTTTGCCTTCATCTGTATGCTGGTGCCTCCCGCCATGTCTGATAAAAGGATGCGCTGTGTATTGCCAACTAAATCTGGACGCATATGCTCATAGCTATGTGCTACTTTCTGAGCTGCATTAGCATGGACTCCACCCTTGTGAGCAAAAGCACTCTTACCTACAAATGGAGACCTCCTAGAAGGCACCCTATTAGCTAGTTCATCGACGTAGTTACTGAGCGACTTGAGGTCAGTCATGTTCCGTCCACATGACATCTTATAATCTAGCTTCACATGAAGATTGGGTATGATGCTTGTCAAGTTAGCATTGCCTACTCTCTCTCCATATCCATTGAGCGTACCTTGTACCATAGATGCTCCTCCTTCGATACCTGCAAGTGACACTGCCACCCCCAGTCCACAATCATTGTGACAATGAACTCCGATATGAGCCTCAGGAAATGAATCTTTCACTTCTTTCACTATCTCACGAACCTCTTTTACTTGACATCCGCCATTAGTATCACATAAGGTGATATATGAACTTCCTCCTTTGATAGCTGCTTGAAGTGTGCTAAGTGCATACTCCTTATGATCTTTAAATCCATCAAAGAAGTGTTCAGCATCGTAGACAACCTCTTTTCCTTTACTCACTAGATACCCTACGGAATCTCGAATCATATCTAGATTCTCCTCTGGACTAACTCCTAAGACTTCTGCTACATGCAACAACCAAGACTTACCAAATATGGTCACCACAGGAGTCTCAGCCTCGAGTAACATAGCTATCTGTGGGTCTTGATCACATGTCAAGGAAGCCCTCCTTGTAGATCCAAAGGCAGCCAGCTTAGCATGCGAAAAGTTCATCGTTTTTACGGACTTGAAGAACTCCATATCTCTCGGATTAGAGCCTGGCCATCCTCCTTCGATATAGTCGATACCAAACTCGTCCATTCTTTTAGCGAGCAATACTTTATCTGTAGCACTAAAGGAGATACCTTCTGCTTGCGTACCATCTCGTAGAGTGGTGTCATAGATCTTGATATCCTTGAAAGCCATACCGTAGTTTCATGATGCCAGCCAAAAGCCAGAACTAACAAATATGGGGAAAATTGGACGACATTGTATGAGATGGCGATCAGTTGAGCCGAGAGTCGCAACTAAGCTGTTCTATAGCGACGACAGGCGCAATACCAATACATCGGTGCTCAAAAAGACTAATATGTGGACAGGCACAACCATAATGTTCTATTGCGTCTCCCGGCGCAATAGCAATACATCTTTGCTCAAGAAGACCTGAAACCTGAATGTAGACGAGTGAAACAACTCATCTAACACTTCATCTAGTTCCAAACTATATTGATCGAGAATCTGTTCTACTATAGATAGCACTGATTATTCTATATAAACTCTTCAGTTATGGATAAGGAGATGGTCATGTTCACAGTATCACAGATAAAAATTAAGACAGCACAACATGTCTTGAAGGAAAATGGGATCAACTCATTTACATTAGATCAGACAGACAGTGCGCATGCAGGTTTATTTGGTGATATCAAGTTGTTCGTCCACGAGAATCTAGCTGAACAAGCAAAGGCTATCCTAGTACGAGAAGAAATCTTAAAGTGATCAGTAAGGTCTTGTTCTTCTTTACTTCGATCTAGATAGTCTCCAAAACAGAAAAGATGAGCACTTGTCCTATACGTGGTCTCCTGCACATCTTAATTTTCGCTTAAAATTGGACTTCCGTGAATATTTCCGTCTATTATGGCGTTAGTTGGGTATGATAGAATATATACGGTTTTTGAGGATATTCCTTTTGATAGGAATGATATCAACTACAGCTGTTGCTCATGCGCAATTCGGCAAGTTATTGGATAAGGCCAAAGAAGTAGTAGGTGTAGACGATGGTGATCTTGACATCAGCGGTGGCCTTAAGGAAGCACTGGAGATAGGTGTAGATGAGGCAGTTTCATCTTTATCTCAGACAAATGGATATTTTGAAAGTCCATATAAGATATTGGTACCTGAGGATGCTAGGAAGATCGTAAGTACTGCATCTAAGCTTCCTGGATTATCAAATGTTGAAACCGATCTCATCGCCAAGATGAATGAAGCAGCGGAGTTGTCTGCCAAAAAAGCAGGTCCTATTTTTCTTGAAGCTATCAAGCAAATGAGCTTCAAAGATGCTACCAACATTTTGATGGGTGATCAGGATGCAGCTACTAGATACTTACAAAGTACATCTGGACAGAAACTGTATGATGAGTTCATGCCGATCATCCAAACTGCTTTAGATGAGGTAGATGCAAGATCCATCTGGAACAAAGCTGTCAGTGCATATAATAAAATCCCATTCCAGAAAAAACTAAATCCTGACCTCGATGATCACGTTAATAATATGGCTATCGAAGGGATGTTCTCCTTAGTAGAAGAAAAAGAAAAAGGGATCAGACAAGACGCGGGACTAAGGACAAGTCCACTCCTCCAAAAAGTCTTCGCTCAACAGGATGAGTGAAGAAGTGCGAAGCACCGATAGCACCAAAGTGCTATCGTGAACGAACTGCGACCAA
>CAYYBR010000039.1:0-10785 GCA_964470035.1 uncultured Saprospiraceae bacterium | reverse complement strand
CGACCAACTGGATCGCAGCGTACCCAAAATTAGTTTTGGTATTCTTCATCCGATCCCAACTCACAGTAGACTAGTCCAAATTTAGAAGTGCGAAGCACCGATAGCACCAAATTGCTATCGTGAACGAACTGCGACCAACTGGGTCACTCCGTATATGAAATTAGTCTTGGAAAACCTACTGGTCCATAGGGGTGAACATGGCATTTTTAAGATATCTCTATCAAGCGATATCCGAAGTCCACTCTCCTCCTCTTTGTTCTGCCTGTCGTCTTTTGGCTCTTTCTAAAAGAGTTTCTTCAAAAGTGTCGCGTGGTAAAAAGTACTCATCTGATGCCTTCTCATCTTTCCAGGGATCAGACTCTTCTTCATCGTCTTCACGATTGTTTCTCATGACATATGCGATGATGATACCTACGATGCCTCCAAAGAGATGACTCTCCCAAGAGATCCCTTCTTTTGTCGGAAATACGCCTAAGAAAAGTCCGCTATATAGGAAGACCATGATTAAAGCTAGAATGATCGACTTTACATTTCTTCTAAAAATGCCGGTCCAAAACACAAACGAAACTAGACCATAGACTACTCCACTTGCACCGATATGTATCACATTAGTTCTAGCGAATGCCCACACTGCAAATCCTGTTAATACATAGATGAGGAAGATGCTACGATATGCGATCTTCTTATAGAAGAAAAGTATCATCAAACTCATTACAAAAAGTGGTACACTATTAGATATCAGATGCTGGAAGTCTCCGTGTATAAATGGCGATGTAAATATCCCAATGATCCTAGAGGTATCTCTCGGCATCAAACCAAAAACACCAGAACTAACCATCCCACTTATCTTTAGAAAATGGATTATCCAAAGAGATAACACCATATAGGTGGGTAGCTGAATTATCTCGAGAAGTGATCTTTGAGACCTAGCCATCTGATATCAATCTATAGATATCTTCGCCTAACCAACTTGATGAAGGTGGCTGCTTTTTTCTTACGCTTGGGGTTCGTCCAATCATATTTAGAAGCTGGGCCCTTAGAGAGATATGCTTTCGCTTCCGCAAATGTGGTATACTGATTAAGGGTATCTGCGGTCACTTGAAAGTGCTGCTGATCACCTTTGAATAGTTCGTTGATGGTAAAGATGCGCTCGTTGATACCCATAGCCTTAGCTATATCATTGATCGGCGAGTTGGCGAATCTCTGCGAAAGATCGCTGAGCTTGGATTCGGCAAAAAGCTCTTCCATCTTTGGGTCTACCTCTACTATCGCGGCTGCTGGCTCTACCCTCGGTGCTGGTGAAGAGTGATGTCCATTAGAAGTTGATGCCCCGTTACTGCTGTGTCCATTAGTCGAAGGAGTTGCGATATCTATCGGAGGAAAGGCATGGACAGTTGGTGTAGGCTCTACTTTGGGTGGTGGTGTCACTTTCTTGACTTCCGTAGGAGTGACAGATTGATCCGCCTGATCAAGTCTGATATTTTCATAGAGATCTCTTATATACTCTAGTATCAGATCTTTTTCCAAGGAAGAGAAAGAGCCTCCTCCATCTGCGACACCGTCATGGATCGCATTTATTTTTTTTAGAAGTACCTTTGATTTGTCGAAGTTCATAATCTTAAAAAGGTGATTTTCGCGTGTAGATATTACGTATCGTACAGAAAAATATAACTGCCAAAGTAAGTATCACAGTATCCTGAGAGGGAGATATTTACGAAAGTGATAGGAAGAAAGATATATGTTTTTAGAGCCCAGATATAGAGGACAGCGTAGTGGATGGATAGAAGTGGTGACAGGTTGTATGTTTTCAGGTAAGACCGAAGAGCTTATCAGGAGGATCAAAAGGGCTACGATCGCCAATCAAAAGGTGATCATATTTAAGCCCAAAACCGATGATAGATATAGTGAAAAGGCGGTTGTCTCACATAATGACAATGCCATCTCTTCGATCTCGGTCGAACATAGTCGTGATATCATAGTAAAAATGGAAGATGCCGAGGTAATCGGTATAGACGAGGCGCAGTTTTTTGGTATGGATATCATCAAAGTGTGCGAGCAACTCGCTCTCAATGGTGTAAGAGTGATCATAGCAGGTCTGGATCTGGACTTCAGAGGTAAACCATTTGGGCCAATGCCCCATCTTCTGGCCATCGCGGAGTATGTGACTAAGGTTCATGCTATCTGTCCACACTGTGGCAATCTCGCGACACACTCATATCGCCTCACTGAAGATCAGGATACTGTCCTTCTTGGTGAAAAAGATGCATATGAACCAAGATGTCGAACGTGTTATTCTATGGGTCATATCATGGACTTTAAAGGGAAGACTCTCTAAGCGACAAATTAAGATCAAGACTTATATGATAAGGTGCCCTATAAGCACTATTTTCGGGCTTTTTTAAGAATAGTTATCCGACCTAAGTTATGACCAAGACGATTAAGTCTGCATTGATCTCAGTCTTTCATAAAGATGGACTTGATCAGATTCTTCCATTGCTCCTGAAGCATAATATCACGATCTACTCTACTGGCGGCACTCAAAAACTCTTAGAGAATGCTGGGATCAAAGTTCATGCTGTAGAAGATCTGACGACCTATCCTTCTATATTGGACGGAAGAGTAAAAACCCTGCATCCAAAGGTATTTGGTGGTATACTCTCAAAAAGAGAAGAAGATCACCTATCACAACTTCGTCAGTATGATATACCTGAGATCGACTTAGTTGTGGTGGACTTATATCCTTTTGAAGACACGCTACGCAATACAGATGATGAAGCAGCTATCATCGAGAAGATAGATATCGGAGGTATCTCTCTCATCAGAGCTGCTGCAAAAAACTATCGAGATGTAGTCGTCATACCTTCAAAATCAGAATATAAGGATCTACATCAGATCCTCGGAGAGCAAGATGCTTCCACATCCTTAAAAGAGAGGAAGAAACTTGCTATGAAGGCATTTCAAATCTCCTCGCACTATGATACCTGCATTTTCAATTACTTTAATGAGGACTATCGAGACCAAGAGCATCTAAAGGTGTCCATAGCTTCTCGTAACGAACTTCGCTATGGCGAAAATCCACATCAGACTGCTAACTTCTACGGTGATCTTTCTGCTGAGTTTGATATACTTGGAGGGAAAGCGCTGTCTTACAATAACCTTGTAGATATCGATAGTGCTATCGACATCATGCGGGAGTTTGATCAAAGTGAAGGAGTCACCTTTGCTATATTAAAACACACCAATACTTGTGGTGTAGCAACAAGGGCTTCACTACATGAAGCTTATGCTGCAGCGCTTGCTGGAGATCCTGTATCCGCCTTTGGAGGCATCCTTATCTCTAATGCCCCGATAGATTTAGTGACGGCCAAGGAAATCGATAAGCAATTCTATGAAGTGTTGATCGCTCCTAACTTTGAGGCCGAAGCCCTAGAATTGCTGAGAAAAAAGAAAAACCGGAGATTACTGCAGCGGACTAATGACTATCCACCCAAAGTAAAAATCAAGACGATACTTGGCGGAGTAATCGCACAAGATGCTGACCATAAAATGGAAATAAGTGATGACTTAGAAGTCGTAACTATGTCAAAACCATCAGGTCAGCAGATAGATCAACTTATTTTTGCTAACAAAATCGTAAAGCACCTCAAGTCCAATACGATAGTACTTGTGAAGGATAATCAATTGATCGGTATGGGTTGTGGACAGACTTCGAGGGTGGATGCCTGTAAACAAGCCATCGATAAGGCTAAGAGAATGGGATTTAGTGTAGAGGGTGCTGTGATGGCGTCAGATGCGTTCTTTCCATTTCCTGATTGTGTCGAGATAGCATATGGTGAAGGGGTTAGAGCAGTGATCCAGCCTGGTGGATCAATAAAAGATAATCTGAGTATAGAATTCTGTGATGCAAATGATATGGCTATGGTGATGACTGGTGTCAGACATTTCAAGCATTAAGTCTTACGTGGGTGTGCTATCACTATTAAATTCGTCTTAAAAGCTGTACATCGTGTATGCACTATGCGTATAGATTACATCTTCATATTGGTCGCGATAATGATGCGAAGGATATGAAAAACAATGATCTACATAAATCGATAGTTTTTAACATCTTTGCGCCGCTTTTCTTACCTAGATATAGTCGGCAGATTACGTTCATTATGAAGCATTTAGTGCTCCTTTTATTACTTGGTACAAGTGTCCAGATATTCGGACAGGGACAAGGAGGTGTAAACTCTCCTTTCTCAAGGTTTGGTATTGGAGATATTCTTACCGAGAATCCTATCCATATCCGACAGATGGGTGGGATCGGTACATCATACCTAGATTTGGCAAAACTGAATTTTGAGAATCCTGCTTCGTTGGGCTATCTCAATCAGACGGCATTTGATGTAGGTATTGATTTTAGAAGAGCACGGCTAAGTGATGAAACAAGTGAGACTACACAGTGGTCCGGTAATCTAAGTTACCTAGCTCTTGGTTTCACACTCAGAAATCCGACAAATTCACTTTTTAGCAGGGAAGACTATAAAGTGAACTGGTCTATGGGTTTTGCGATCATTCCTAATTCAGTTGCGAGCTATGACATCACCAGAATAGATAGTACCGCTAATGGAGAATTGTTCGAGAGAAATTTTCAAGGTTCTGGTGGCACTTTTAAGGCCATATGGGGTAATGCTGTAAAGATCGGTAACTTCAGCGTAGGTGCGAATATTGGATGGATCTTTGGTAATATAGACTTCCAAAGAAATATCGACTTTTTGTCAGAGATAGCCGCTTTTGATAATGACTTTTCTTCGTCTTACAGTTTAAGAGGCTTTTATGGGAAATTAGGTGTTAACTATCTGCATATTCTGAACAGAGCAGAGATGCTTGATGCCCCCGGGACAGTTCCACCTATATCGTTGTCATTTGGCTTAACATACAAACCCGAACTTGGATTTAACACTAATGCTAATGTGTTGAACGTGAATTCGCTTCCATTTTCGCTCACAGCTGTCGTAGCGGACACCTTGGAGTTCAGTCCTAATATTGAAGGAAACGGCACTTTGCCAGCTGAATTAGGACTTGGAGTAACTTTTACTAAAGGCATAGACTACGGTATCGGTATTGATTTTAAAAGAACTTTTTGGAGTAGCTACCGCAATGACGCCAACCCTGAGCAGCTCGCTAATACTACAAGAATAGGTCTTGGTGGTCACTATAGACCAGTTAAAACGATCACAGCACCATTTTACAGAATAGGATTTTACTACGAACAGAACCCTCAGATCATAGAAGGTAATCAGCTTGAAGGCTATGGAGTTACTGTAGGTATAGGACAACCATTAGCATGGCAAAGAAGATTTTCGCATGTTAATCTTGGATTTGACATAGGAAAAAGATCTGTATCTAATATATTGAGAGAAAATTTTGTCAAGATCACTTTTGGATTTACTTTCAATGAAAGTGATTGGTTTAGAAGATATTATTTGGATTAATCGTTGAATGAAAATAAAAAGACTGATATGAAGTTGATACAAGCAATTCTCATCCTCATCACAGCATCACTAGTACACACAGCTTCGGGACAGTGCGAAGTATGGACAGGCTCTGATAATGAAGATCACCTGACTAACCAGCACTCTGTATATCGAAGTTTTATGAAGACTGAAAACTTTGCAGATGCATATGAACCTTGGAAAGAGGTCTATGACTCGGCACCTGCTGCAGATGGGAAAAGAGATTTTCACTACACAGATGGAATCAAGATCTATAAAAACAGATTTGATCAAGAGACCGATGATGCGAAGAAAAAAGAATACACACAAATCATAACTGATTTATACGATGAGTGTGCTTCTTGTTATGAAGAACAGGTTATCAAGCTTGCTAAATGCGGTGATGACCAAGATTGCTATAACAAGCGCATAGGATATCTGATGGGTCGTAAAGGTTACGATATGTACTATCAACTCAATAGCCCATATGGACCAAATATGGAAGCTTTTCAAAAAGCTGTTGACTTGGCAGGTAACGATGTAGAGTATATCATCTTCGCTCCATATGGTGCCATAACGGTCTATCAATTTCAGAAGGGTAAGATTGACAAAGATCAAGCACGAGAAGTACACCGTACGCTCAACGAGATAGCAGAATACAATATAGCTAATAACGAGAAGTACAGTGCTTACTACCAGCAAGCGATCGACGCAATGAATGGCTCTTTCAATGCTATCGAAAAAGAGATTTTCGATTGTGACTATTTCAAAGCAAAGTATATAGACTCATATAGAGATAACCCAGAGCCAGAAGCGGCAAAGGATTTATACAATCTACTAAAAGCAAGAGGTTGTCCGACTGATGATAGCGATTCATTTATGGTTGAGCTAAAAGACAAGTACGAAGTATGGGCTGCTGCTGAGAATGCTAAAATGAAAGCAGAGTTTGAAGCAAACAACCCTGCTATGATGGCGAGTAAAGCCTATAAAGGAGGTGATTTTGATGGAGCTATCGCCAAGTATCGCGAGGCTATAAGTGGAGAGACAGATAATGCTAAAAAAGCTACTTATCACTTTAGGATAGCCTCTATACTATTCAGAAAGTTGAAAAAGTATAACGACGCCAGATCTGAGGCTAGAACTGCTTCCATACTTAATCCTGCTTACGGGCGACCTTTCATGCTGATCGGAGATATGTATGCTACTACAGCACGATCATGTGGTGATAGTTGGAATCAGCGTCTTGCAGTACTAGCGGCATATGACAAATATGCTAAAGCCAAGACTATAGATGCTAGTGTTACAGATGAAGCTCAAGGTAAGATGAACAAATATCGAGCAAGCTATCCTGAGAAACAGGATGGTTTCATGCGAGGAGTGAAAGAAGGTCAAACGCAAAAGGTAGGTTGTTGGATAGGCGAATCTGTAAAGGTGCGTTTTAAGTAATATCTTTCTTTTCAGCCAGACTGGCTCCTCATGAATACAAGAACAATAAATTTTATTGCAGGGCTCATCATAACGATGGGCCTTGTTAGTTGCTCTACTACCTCTAACATAACAGAAGCACCTGTAGAGCAACCTCCTGCGCCGGTTATCGCTGTAGCACAAGATCTAACTCCATGTACCACCCTTGCGGATATAGATCCATCCATAAGAAGTAGTACTGAAGACGCTTTTACACTATATAGAGATGAGATCCGCGCTAAGAACTATGAAGCTGCCAAAGGACTGTGGAAGCAGGCTTACTACACAGCACCAGGTTCCAATGGAAAAATGAAAGTCCACTTCGATGATGGTATCAAAATCTATGACTATCTCTATGGATTAGAAACAGACTCCATAGCTAAAGGGATGTTAGCGGACACTATCATAAGTGTCTATGATAAGAGAATAGAATGCTTTGAAGATGATGGTACCATTCTAGCAAGGAAGGCTTTCAACTCATATTATAAGTACCAAGATTATACAGATGAAGATGAGGTCTTCGAGATGTTCAAAGAAGTCGTAGATAAGAAAGGTCTGGGAGCAGATTACTTTACGATTAATCCTCTTTCTAGACTTCTATACGATCGCGTCTTAAGAGAAGAAATCAGCTATGACGAAGCGAGTGCGCTAGCCTTGAAGCTTTTTGATATAGTTGATGAAGGACTCGCCACATGTGAAGGAGAGTATTGTAATGCCTGGAACGTAATCAATGAATATAGTCCTCCTTTGCTGAGTCAGCTTGAGGGATTGAAAGGGTTCTACCCTTGTAGTTATTTTATGGATAGATACTATGACCAGTATTTGGCAGATAGCACAGATTGTGATAACGTAACAGAGGTATATCTCAAGATGATCTGGGGAGGTTGTGATCAAGCTGATCCGAGTATCGTTAGAATCAAAGCTGCAAAAGAGAAAGAATGTTATGTAGCGCCACCACCACCTGGGCCATGTAAAGAGGCTTACACCCTACTTAATGAGGGACGATTTAATGAAGCTATAGAAAAGTACAAAGAGTGCATGAATAGTAAATCTGACGAATCGGCGAAGGCCCCTGTAGCGCTTATTCTTGCAAAGATTTATTATGCGCACATCAAGAACTTCCCAGCTGCCCGTCAGTATGCTCGACAGGCCGCGCAGTTTGATCCAAGCTCTGGTGAACCACTGATGTTAATCGGAAAGTTATATGCTTCAAGCGGCCCCCTTTGTGGCCCTGGGACTGGATGGGATAGTCAAGTAGTTACTTGGGTAGCCATAGACAAGTTCAACGAAGCTAAGAAAAGAGATCCCTCGGTAGCTGAAGAAGCTAACAAATGGATAGGTAGATACTCAAAGTATATGCCTACCAAAGAAGACGTCTTTTTCCGACAACTCAAAGCAGGGCAAAGCTACTATGTCCCTTGTTGGATCAAAGAGTCGACTGTTATAAGGACAAGCGATTAGAGATAGAGGAGAGGATTACGAATGACGCTGTAACATCGCGTCTATATCTTCAAGAGAAATCATCGGCGTACCTCCCTTTTTAGAGGCTGTAAGAGCACCTACAATACATCCCATCCGAAGACAAGCTGGCACATCGCGACCCTGTAGATAACAATTGATAAATGATGCTAGAAAAGCATCTCCAGCTCCTACAGTATCTACGACATCGACCTTATAAACTGGCTGAGCATAGAAGTTGTCTCCTTGTAAGCAGACTGCACCATGCTCACCAAGAGAAGCAAGGATAAATTTATAGCCGTAATGAGAAGACAACTTCTGCATCTGCTCTTTCTTATCTAATCCATCTAACCCAAGCCAACCTGAGATGACCTTTAGCTCATGTTCATTTGTACGTAGTATATCTGCATGACGTAACATCTTCAAAATAGTCTCTTTGCTATAATGCCCCTCTCTTAGATTTACATCACAGATTTTGAGCTGGGCATGAGGTAGTAAATCGAACAATGCTTCTCTAGATCTCTGATCACGAAGTCCAAGACTACTGTAGACAAATGACCTTGAGCTTCTAACCGCTGATATGATTTCTTGATCAATATGGATATCATCCCATGCGACTGGCCTGACGATCTCATAAGTAGGCTCTCCGCCATGACCCACCTCGATGCGTACCTCACTTGTAGGTAGAGTATCATGTATTTGTATAAACGTAGTATCGACCTCATTGCTTTTAATAAGATCGAGTAAGTCCTGACCAAGCTTATCTTTTCCGATACTGGTTATGACACTAGCTTTTAGGCCTAGAGCCGTAGCTCTATTCGTTATGTTATATGGAGCACCTCCTATAACCTTACCGCTTGGAAATACGTCCCAAAGCAGTTCACCAAAACATATTAGATCATAAGAAAACACTACCTACTTAGTTATATCGTAGTAGTTTCAAGCTTTCTCAAGTCGGATAGAAGCTGGTCCGGTTTTTTGTAACCAGCTACCGACTTTATCACCTCGCGATTCTGATCTAGATATACCAGAGTAGGATAAGCAGCTCTTCCATTCATCATCTTGAGTGCTAGTTGATTCGTGCCATTACGGCCTCTTTTCGTCCACTCATAAGTCTCACCTTTGAAGGTGATAGGTTGGCGTTGTTCAGCATTAAACTTAATGAGAACATAGTTTTCATTGAGGTAAGAGACTACTTCTGGGTCGGTAAATGTCTTTTTATCCATCACCTTACACCAGCCACACCAACTTGTGTACATGTCCACTAAAACCTTCTTGTCACCTAGATCTGTCATCTTATCAAGATCATCGATGCTATACCAAGCTAATCCTTCTGGAGTAATCTCTTTAGCGGTTAGTTGATCTGTAGGCGATGAAGAACCTTGTCCACAGGAATGAAATATAAATGCAAAGGCTAATAGAATAATAGAAAGTCTCATAAGGCTAACAACGTTTAGTCACACTAATGTGCTACTAAATTAATACAAGCGTAGCGTAAGAGACCCAATCTATGAGTCTTCATAAGATAAGATTAACGCTGTGGATATGATAATAGGCTGTAAAGGTCTTACACCTATATACTTGAGAGGCTCATTTTAACTTTCTTCTCCAACTCATCAAGAGCATCTTTCACAAGTGGATCGGTATCCATAAGGTCTTCTACGGTCTTACAGCTATATATAACTGTACTATGATCCCTACCCCCGAAGTTATCACCTATTGTTTTAAGAGAATTATTAGTATGTCTTTTCGCCAAGTACATAGACAGCTGCCGAGCCATGACCACTTCTCTTTTTCTGGTCTTCCCTTGTATCTTTTCTACAGATACTTTGAGATGATCAGAAACGAGTTGTTTGATATTATCAATGGTTATCTCCTTTGATGCCCCTGTTATGAAGCTATCAACTACATGCTTTGCTAGCTCTCGATCTATATCCTTATTGTTGAGTGAAGACTGAGCGATAAGAGAGACTAAGACACCTTCAAGTTCTCTTACATTGTCTTTGACATTAAAGCTTATGAACTCTACAATTTCCTTGGGTAGATCTATTTTTTCATTATCCAACTTGGCTGAAACAATAGCCATACGGGTTTCAAGGTCGGGAGATTGGAGATCGGCAGATAAACCCCACTTAAATCTTGAGATCAATCTATCCTGAATATCCTCCAGAGACTTCGGAGGTCTATCAGAAGTAAGAATAATCTGCTTCCCTAGTTGATGAAGTTGATTAAAAATATTGAAGAAGATCTCCTGTGTCTTGAGCTTGCCTGCCAAAAACTGGATATCATCGACTATGAGAACATCTATAGACTGGTAGAAATTTACAAGATCACTTACAGAGTTTTTCTTTATGGACTCTATGATCTGATTTGTAAACCTCTCAGT